>JALQUY010000026.1:221-11395 GCA_023260615.1 Schleiferiaceae bacterium | reverse complement strand
TTAAGCTGGTCGGCGAGGACACCCTTGTCGTCCAGCTTTTTTGCTTCTGTCAAGAGCGCTTGGGCTTCCTTCTTTTTGCGCTTGGTCATGGCCATCGCCGCCAGTTGCATCTTGGCCAAAGCGCGGTCTTGCTTGAGGCGCAGGCCGGTGGCCAAGGCTTTTTTCATCCAGGTTTCGCTCTTGGAAAGGTTGGTCTGGGACGTCATTAAGCCCTGAAGAAAGTAGTAGTAGGCGAGCTGGCCCTTGATGAGGGTCTTCTCGGGGTGGCCGATGGCTGCCAACTGCTGACTCGCTTTTTCAAAGTCTTGTTTGCGCACGTACCACAGGGCGAGCAAAATGCGCTCGTTGCGGAAGTGGAAGAGCAAGGGAATGCCCGAAAGCAAAATCAAGAAAATGCCATTGCCAATCTCACCGTCCGTGAATTGCCAAACAGCGGTACCAAAAACGGCCACTGCGAGGGCCATGCGGATGTATTTGCGAATCATGCGACAAAAATAGGGCGCCTTAGCCCAGGATTTGGATGCGGTTGCGACCTAATTCAAGTCGATCCTCCGATTCCAGTTTTTTCAACAAACGCGATACGACCTCCCGCGAGGAATGCAGGGCCTGGGCGAGCTCCGAATGGCTCATCTCCACCACATTGCCATCAGTCAAACGCGCTTTCTCTTGCAAGAAGTTCCAAAGGCGCTCGTCCAACTGCCGAAAGGCCACTTCATCCAGAGCGTGTAAAGCCTCTTCAAAGCGCAACTGGTAGCTTCGAAGGACGAATTCCAACCACTCCGGATGGACCTTGATCCATGCGGATGCGTATTCATTCGGTATGCAGACCATATCTGTTTCTTCTTCAACCACGACCTCCACGGTCACACGTTTGCCCGTCATGCAGCAGTTAATGGTGCTTGAACAGGTAGAGCCTGCGGTTAGAAAATACAGGAAGAGCTCGCGGTCGTTGTCGTCGTCTCGGCGCATAACACGCAAATTGCCCTTCAGAATCAAGGGCACAAAGTCTACGGGCATCCCCGGTTCAGCAATTAAATCCCCGGAGTGAAAAGTGCAGAATCGTCCATGTTTGACAATGTCTGCGAGCAAGGCTTCGTCTTGGAAGCCGAAGTGCGCCTGGAGGGTTTGCGTATCGGGTAGTGCCATGGGCAAGGGGTAGCGAATGTTAGGTCTAGGTTATCCTTGTTGAATTGTTAAAAACATCTTTGAACGTGTCGGCCAATTCTGGATTCTTCCGCCTAAATTAACCCTAAACTTCCTTCCATACCATGCCTAGAGCCGTTAAGTCCCCACGTAAGATTTTTGTGCTTGACACGTCCGTGATTCTCTACGATCACAACGCTATTATGAACTTTGAAGAGCACGATGTAGCTATTCCCATTCCCGTTTTAGAGGAATTGGACGAGTTTAAAAAGGGCAGCGATACCAAGAATTTTGAGGCGCGCGAATTTATCCGAATGCTGGACAAAAAAGCAGCCGAAAAACCTTTGACCGAATGGATTGACCTCAACGGGGGAAAACGCGGAAAATTCCGTGTCATCATGGCGACACCTAGCTTGAATGTGGACGCATTGGAAGTCTATGGCAAGGGAAAGAACGATCATAAGATTATAAACGCGGCCCTATTTCTTCAGCAAGAAGAGCCCGACCGCCCAGTAATTCTCGTTACCAAGGACATCAACCTTCGGCTAAAGGCCAAGGCGCTGAATGTCCAAGCGGAAGACTATCTCACAGGCAAGGTCAAAGAGACCGATGCGGGCTTCACAGGACGCTCTGAGATTCCCGCTTTCCCCGCCAAAGCCCTTCAGACCTTGTACGAGAAAAAGGCTGTGCATTTGGATTCTTCGGTGAAAACTAACCAAAAGCTCGGTCTTCAATCCAATCAGTTTTACATCCTTAAAACAGCCAAGTCTTCGGCCCTGGGATTCTACCACGGGAAATCAGAAACGATGGAATTGGTGGAGAAGTCGAGTTACTACGGAATCAAGCCTAGAAATAGCGAGCAAACGTTCGCACTCCACGCCATTATGCACCCAGACATTAAGCTGGTGACGTTGACGGGGGTGGCGGGTACCGGAAAGACCTTGCTCGCCCTTGCGGGCTCGCTGGAACAGCGTCGCGACTTCAAGCAGATTTACTTAGCGCGTCCTATCGTCCCTTTGAGCAACCGCGACATCGGATTTTTGCCCGGCGATGCCGAGCAAAAGATCAATCCCTACATGCAACCCCTCTGGGACAACTTGAAGTTCATCAAGAACCAGTTTGGGGAGCGCGACCGCAACTTCAAGCAAATTGATGAAATGGTCGCCAACGAAAAGATTCTGGTGACCCCATTGGCCTACATTCGCGGACGCTCCTTATCCAATGTCATCTTCATTGTGGACGAAGCTCAGAACCTCACGCCCCACGAAGTCAAGACCATCATCACGCGTGCTGGCGAAAATTCCAAATTCATCTTCACCGGGGATGTGCATCAAATTGACACGCCCTACTTGGACGAGCAATCCAATGGCCTGTCCTACTTGGTCGACCGCCTGAAGGGGCAGCCCCTGTATGCGCATGTAACGTTGGAGAAAGGCGAGCGTTCAGAGCTCGCCAATCTCGCCAACGACATGTTGTAAGGCCTGCAGGCAGTAGGCTGAATTACGCGGATTGCAGAGCCTTGGGGCCTCCTGCTAAGATGGCAGACGAAGCTCCAGCTTCAAACTTCTTGAAGTTTTCCCGGAAACGGCGTGCAAGATCGTCTGCGGCCGCATCGTAGCCAGCGGCGTCCGACCATTGCGCTTTCGCCTGCAAAACTGCGGCAGGTACCCCGGGACATTCCGATACGTACTGGAAGCCAAAGCGGGCATCCTCGGTAAAGTGCTCGAGTTGACCTTCTAAGGCAGCCGTAATCATGGCACGGGTATAGCGAAGCTTAATGCGTTCGCCAACGCCATAACCGCCTCCCACCCAGCCGGTGTTTACGAGCCAAACGTTCAAGTCTCCAGCGCGCATCTTATCCATAAGCATATCCGCATAGTCCGAGGGATGCAGGGGCATGAAGGGCGCGCCAAAGCACGCTGAAAAAACCGCTTTGGGCTCTGTGATGCCGGCTTCGGTACCGGCCACCTTGGCGGTGTAACCCGAAATAAAGTGGTACGCGGCCTGCTCAGGTCCGAGCTTGGACATAGGAGGGAGGACCCCATAGGCATCGCAGGTCAAGAAGAAGATGTTCTTGGGGTTTTTGCCACGCAATCCGGCTGCGACATGGTCAATGTGTTCAATGGGGTAGGAGACGCGGGTGTTCTCCGTGATTCGGCTATCCGTGTAGTCGGGGACCCCCGCCTCGTTCAAGACGATGTTCTCCAAAATCGCCCCAGGACGAATCGCACGCCAGATATCCGGCTCCTTTTCTTCCGAAAGGTCAATGACCTTGGCGTAGCAGCCTCCCTCAAAGTTGAAGACGTCGCCTTCTGCGGTCCAGCCGTGCTCGTCGTCGCCAATAAGCGCGCGGTTGGGGTCGGCCGATAGCGTGGTCTTACCGGTGCCTGACAAGCCAAAGAACAGGGCCGTGTCGCCGCCACGACCCAAGTTGGCCGAGCAGTGCATGGGAAAGGTATTGGCCTCAGTTGGGAGGAGGAAGTTCAAGGCCGAGAAAATGCCTTTTTTAATTTCTCCCGTGTAGCCCGTTCCGCCAATCAGGATGGTTTTGTCGCTGAAGGACAGAATAGCAAAATTGCCTTGGCGCGTACCGTCCGTTGATGGGTCTGCCTGGAAATCAGGGGCATGCAGAATGGTCCATTCGGGCGCTACGCCTTCTGATGGGTCCAAAAACATGTTGTAGGCAAAGAGGTTGTGCTCGGGGTACTCGTTGACGACGCGAATGCCGATGGACACGGACGCTAGAGCCCCAGCGCGAGCCTCGCGTACATAGAGTTTTTTACCATCTAAGTAGTCAAGTACCTTAGCCTTTAAGCGGAAATAGGCCGCTTCGTCAAACGGCTTGTTGATGCTGCCCCACCAAACTTTATCCCGGGTTCGTCCATCCTCTACGATGAAGCGGTCTTCCGGAGATCGTCCAGTAAATTTTCCCGTCTCAATGCACAAAACACCCGAATGGGTGAGCGTTCCACGGTTTAAACGAAGCGTTTCCTGGGTAAGGAAATCAGGGTCTGCTTGGTACACGACGGAGGCGTGCCGCAAGCCAAGGTCAGCCATCCACGAAAGGGAAGGAGCTGCTCCTGAGGGAGTTGTAGCCATAACGAATTTCAATCAAGGGTTAGACAAATGTAGCCCTACCTTCGTTCTGTAAATTCCCCGAAACCGATCACTTTTCAACACCCTTGACGTGATATCCTCTAATCCTTCCCCTAAAACCATCCAGCGTATTGTCGTTTTTGGCGCTGGGAAAAGCACTTCGGCCATGATAGAATACTTGGCTACCCATGAGGATGCTTCAGGTTGGACCGTGACCGTTTTGGACCAAGATGAGAAGGCCCTCAAAGAAAAGTGCGCTCCCTTCACGACGATTCACGCGCAAGGCGCCGATCTAAGCGATCCGGACACACGGGCGTTCTGGATCCAAAAAGCCGATGTGGTCGTGAGCATGCTACCTGCCTTCATGCACATCGAAGTGGCCAAGGCCTGCTTGGAATATGAGAAGCACTTGGTCACTGCGAGCTATGTGAGCCCCGAAATGGCGGCTCTGCACGAAGAAGCGAAAGCCAAAAACCTGGTCTTCCTGAACGAATGTGGGGTGGATCCCGGCATTGATCATATGTCCACCATGGAAATTTTGGAGAAATTGCGCGCAAAAGGGGCGGAAATCACCTCGTATGAAAGCTTTTGCGGGGGAATTTTGGCACCTGAGAGCCCTAGCAATCCTTGGCAGTATAAGTTCACCTGGAATCCGCGTAACGTTGTCCTAGCTGGAGCCGGTGGTGCGGTTAAATTTATCCAAGAAGGGCTGTACAAGTTTATCCCTTACCACAAGCTCTTCCGGCGCACCGAATTCATGACCATTCCCGGCTACGGTCGCTTTGAGGGCTATGCCAACCGAGACTCTTTGAAGTACATCTCTGCCTATGGCTTAGATGGCATCCCTACCATGTACCGCGGAACCTTGCGACGACCTGGATTTTGCCGAGCGTGGGATGTTTTTGTTCAATTAGGGGCGACCGACGATGGGTACCAGATGGAAGGCGTCTCAACGATGACGCACCGCAGCTTCTTAAACAGTTTCTTGGCCTACCATGCGTCGGATAGTGTGGAGCTCAAGCTCATGCACTATCTGCAGATTCCGCAAGATTCGGAGCTCATGGAACTCTTCGAATGGCTCGGGCTTTTCACGGACGAGCCTGTGGGCTTGCAGAAAGGCAGTCCGGCCCAAATTCTACAGGCCATTTTGGAAAAGAAATGGACCATGACCGAAGAAGACCGTGATATGCTCGTCATGTGGCACCGCATCTTTTACAGGCAGGACGGTCAGACCTACCGTCTAGAGTCTTCCATGGTCTGCAAGGGTAAAACGGTTCAAAACACAGCCATGGCCTTTACGGTGGGGCTGCCTGTGGCGATGGCGACGCGTTTGGTCGCCAAAGGCCTGGTGCAGGACCGAGGCGTGCTCATGCCCTTGAAAAAAGAGGTGTACGGACCCATTCTGAAAGAGTTGGCCGACTGGGGCATACGCTTTGACGAGCGCGTGAACCAGGAAAGCTAAAAGAGAATGGGCGCTTTCCTGCTGCGGAAAAGGGCTGCCACTGGAAACAGCCCTGTGCCTTATTCCCCCAGGAAGTAAAGTTCAGCGGGCGCCGCGAGGGTCAAGCATTTCGCCTTTTTATCCATAGAAACGACGAATTCGTCGACCAATGGGATGTAAATGGGGTTTTCCCGTTCGGGATGGCTCAGAACGAGCAAGGGTTGGCCTGGGCGCTCTATGACGTCCTCCAAAGTCATAATCTCGGGAACAGCCGCGTCTTTGACGTCAAAACCAATGATTTCGTGGTAGTAGTACTGGTCGTCGTCCAATTCGGGCAAGGCTTCCTCGGGGAGGTAAACCGCTTTGCCAACGAGGGCTTGTACGCTGGCTTCGTCGTCGGCATCCTCCAAGCGCAGGATAAACTCCGACGTCACATGGGTTCGAATGGACGAGATGAAGTAGGGGATTGGCTGTCCAGCCTCCTCAAAAAAAAGAACATCCAGCGACGCATAGCGTGCTGGATGATCTGATTCGACGTGGAGAATCACTTCTCCTTTGTATCCGTGCTTTTTCCGGAGGTATCCGAGTTGGAAATAACCCTCCATGGAATTATTCTGCAGCAGCTTCTTCGGAAGTTGCTTCAGTGGCCTCAGCAGCAGGAGCTTCTTCAGCTACTACTTCTTCAGTCGCTTCAGCTGCAACTTCTTCCGCCTCTTCTACTACCTCAGGAGCAGGAGCGTTCTTAGCGGCAATCGCAGCAGCGCGTGCCTCTTTCACAGCGGCTTCTGCCTTCAAACGCTCTTCCTTAGCGGCTTTTGCGTTGCTGTTCAAAGTTTCAATTTTAGCGTCAATGCGGCCTGCTTTGTCGGCAGCCCATGACTCAAAGCGCTCTTCGGCTTGCTCAGCGGTCAATGCACCTTTCTGAACACCCAAAAGCAAGTGCTTCTTCATCATAACACCTTTGTACTTCAAGATCGCCAAAGCCGTGTTGGTGGGCTCAGCGCCTTTCATCACCCAATCCAAAGCGCGATCAAAGTCCAAATCGATGGTAGCGGGGTTGGTGTTGGGGTTGTACTGACCCAAGTTCTCGATGTACTTACCGTCACGCTTAGCACGTGAATCAGCGGCTACGATGGTGAAGATGGGACGACCCTTGCGGCCGTGGCGTTGGAGGCGAATTTTAGTTGCCATAGGTTAATTGTTTTAAAAGAGTCCTAAACTCGGTTAATTAAGGAGGCGCAAAATTACAACGAATTATGCAATTCTCGTCAACAAGTCGTGCTTGCTTAAAATATGGTGTTTGCCGGGCGCCCATTCAATGAGCAGGGCGTTCTGTTCCTTACTCAAAGCGGCTATCCCTTCTTGTACCGAAGCGCTTCCTGGAAGCACGGGGAAAGGAGCGCCCATCACATGCTTCACCAAGGTGTCCATACCGCGTCCTTCCTCGGTCAGGGCTTGGATGATGTGACTTTCGGTGATGCTGCCCACAAAGCGCTGCCCGTCGTGGACGGGGAGCTGCGAAATGCTGTGCCGCTTCATGGCAACTACGGCGTTCATCAAGGGCTCTTCGGGTTGAATGGTCAGCAAGGGGAGGTGTTTGTGGCCGGCTACCGCCTCGGCCAAATTCCCAGTAGTTTCCTTCAGGAAGCCCCGTTCACGCATCCAATCGTCGTTGTAAATCTTTCCAACGTAGCGGCTGCCATGATCGTGGAAGAGGACAACCGAAACTGCATCCGCCGGTAGTTCGTCTTTTAACTGGCGCAAGCCTTGAAGCGCAGAGCCGCAGGAATAGCCCAGCAGCAAGCCTTCTTGACGGGCCAATTCGCGGGCCGCTAGGGCGCCATCGCGGTCGGTGACCTTTTCAAAGCGGTCAATGAGGTCAAAGTCCACATTCTTAGGTAGGATGTCCTCGCCGATGCCTTCCGTGATGTATCCGTAAATCTCAGACGTATCAAAAACGCCCGTTTCATGGTATTTCTTGAACACCGAACCGTAGCTGTCCACGCCCCAAATCTGAATCGCCGGGTTCTTCTCCTTGAGGTACTTGGCCACCCCAGAAATGGTGCCGCCCGTTCCCACGCCGACAATGAAGTGCGTGATTTTGCCTTCCGTTTGCTCCCAAATCTCAGGTCCCGTTGTCTCGTAATGCGCCTCGCGGTTGCTGAGGTTGTCGTACTGGTTGGGGAAATAGGAGTTGGGGATCTCCGCATTGAGGCGACGCGCCACGGAATAGTAGCTATCCGGATGGTCGGGGGCCACGTTGGTGGGGCAGACGTAGATTTCTGCGCCGAGCGCCCGCAGCACATCCATTTTCTCCTTGCTCTGCTTGTCGCTGAGGGTGCAGATGAGCTTGTAGCCCTTGACCACGGCAGCGAGCGCGAGGCCCATGCCGGTGTTGCCGGAGGTGCATTCAATGATGGTGCCGCCGGGCTTGAGCAGGCCTGCGCGCTCCGCGTCTTCCACCATTTTGAGGGCCATGCGGTCCTTGGTGCTGTGTCCAGGATTGAAGTATTCCACTTTGGCGTACACGGTTCCGGGAATGCCTTCCACGGTCTTGTGCAGCTTTACCAGGGGCGTACGGCCAATGGTTTCCAGAATGTTCTCGTAGACGGGCGGAGTTTGGCGGGTTGTGCTCATAGTCCGCAAAGGTAGGGTCTGCTGCTTATTGCCCTTCGTGGTAGGGGGTAGGGCGTAGGAGGCTTTTTTGGCCCGAATGCAAGGCCCCCTCCGTTTCCAGCAAATTCGCCAATGTGATTTGCTTCAAGCTGTGCACGGTAGCGTTCCGAACGCCCACCAGCGCGTCCTGCAGGGCACAGGTTTCGGGCGTTTGGCATTCGGTACAAGGCGCATAAAAACGGTGCGACGCGCAGGGAAGCAAGGCGATGGGGCCTTCTAAAACTCGCACGACATCGGCCAAACACAGGTCTAAACCCATGGCTCCCAAGCGGTAGCCCCCATCACGACCTGATTGACTTTCCACCATGCCCTCGTGACGGAGGTCGGCCAGGATGCGCTCCAGGAATTTTCGGGACACTTGGAGGGCCTCTGAAATACGCGCCACAGGCACCACGCCATCCTCTGAGTGACGCGCCAAATGCAGCAGCGCGTGAATGCCGTAGGTGGTCTTTCGGTTCAGCACGAATTACTTCTTTTTCTTGACGGGCTTGGCGTACAACTCATTGAGAATGCCCGCTAAACGAACGCCAGCCTGAAGTAAACGTTTATTCAACGTTTCAATGTGATCATAGTTGTAGGAATAGCCCAAAGAGGTGGCATCCGCAGCGGGGTAAATGCCCATTCGAATAGCCTGAGATTCATGCGCCCAATCGACGACGCTGCTGCTTTGCCATTCGGTCACTTGAGCGGCGGTGGCGTGGTCCACCCAGGCCACATACTCCGTGTAGCTCAGTTGCTGGTGGTCGATCAAATCCGAATCCCACACGCGGTGCAAATTGCTGCTTTCGCCAAACCATTTGATTTTGCGGTCGTTGCCGCCCTTGTCGGTGCCGTTGCCCACATGCAAAGGTTGGTGGAGGTCGCCCACGAGGTGCGCGAGCATTTTTACCGCCATGACTTCGTTTTCAGCCTTGGAATAGCTGCCCGTTTTAATCTCTTGAATGAGTTGGGTAATCGTTTCTATCACATCGCCTTCTGCGGGGTGGTCGCAGGTTTCGTAGGTCAGGCCATCGGGAATGGTGCAATAATGCCATGGATTCATGTGGTTGTACGCGCGGTTGGACTTGATATGGTCCATCCAGTTGGCACACATGGCTAGCGATTCGTCGCCTAGAATGCCCTTCACGGCTGCAGCAGCTTCCGCGTGGAGGTGGTTTTCTGCAATTTGGCCTACTACACGGTGGCCCGTTTGGCCCCACCCAAAGACTTGAACGGGGAGAAGAAGGAGGGCGAAAGCCATTCGGCTGAAAAGAGGCATTTTTAAACGCATACGAGTAAAAAGTCGAGTGATTCGATAAAGATACATAGGAGGCTCGCTCCCTATCTTAGCGAGCAACAATATTTCCCCATGAGCTACACGGCACATCCGACCGCAGTTATTGATGAAGGCGCTGACATTGGCGCGGGCACGAAGATTTGGCATTTTTCGCACATCATGGGCCCCTGCCGAATTGGCGAGCACTGCAACTTGGGCCAAAACGTCGTGATTTCCCCCGACGTCGTCTTGGGCCGAAACGTTAAAGTCCAAAACAACGTCAGCATCTACACCGGCGTCACGTGCGACGACGACGTCTTCCTGGGCCCATCTTGCGTGTTTACGAATGTGACCAATCCACGCTCCGGCGTGAACCGCCGGGGCCAGTATGCCAAAACCCACGTGGGAAAAGGCGCCAGCATCGGAGCCAACGCCACCATCGTCTGCGGTCACGACATCGGAGCCTATGCCTTCATAGGTGCCGGCGCCGTGGTAACGAAAAATGTTCCAGACTATGCGCTAGTCGTCGGCAACCCCTCCCGCCAGGTGGGCTGGATGAGTGAGTTTGGGCACCGCCTGGAATTTGATACCAACGGCCAAGCCACCTGCCCCGAAAGCCAAGAAACCTATGAACTCAAAGAGGGGAGGGTGACAAAAGCTCAGGCTTCGCGTTAAGCGCTAGAAAGCTAGAATGAACAAATACAGCGCTTTTCCCTTAATCCCTTCAACCCTTTAACCCATCAACCCTTCAACCCTTCCTTTGTTTTGTACCCCATCAACGCCCTTACCTCCTCTGATCTCAACGCCATCCGCGAAGCGGCTCGCGACTTTGCTATCCAAAACATCCTTCCTCACGTCATGGACTGGGACGAATCCCAGCATTTTCCTGTAGAGCTGTTCCACGAAATGGGCCAAATGGGCTTCATGGGTATGTTGGTGGATACAGAATACGGCGGTTCTGGTTTGGGCTATGCCGAGTACATCACCGTGATCGATGAAATAGCCCAAGTATGCGGAAGCATTGGCCTGTCTTTGGCGGCGCACAACAGTTTGTGCACCCAACACATCAATCAATTTGGAAATGCAGAGCAGAAGGCCAAATGGCTTCCCAAACTGGCTTCAGGTCAATGGATTGGCGCTTGGGGCTTGACGGAAACCGGTACAGGTTCGGACGCAGGCGGCATGCACACGACAGCTGTCAAGGATGGGGATGAGTGGGTACTCAACGGCTCTAAAAACTTCATCACCCATGCCATTTCGGGTGACGTCGGTGTCGTCATTGCACGAACGGGGGAGAAAGGCGATTCCCATGGCATGACCGCTTTTGTGGTGGAGAAGGGGACCCCCGGATTTTCGGGCGGCAAGAAGGAAAACAAGTTGGGCATGCGCGCTAGTGAGACCGCATGCCTCTTTTTTGACGAGTGCCGGATTCCAGCGTCTCATGTGTTGGGCGAAGTGGGAGAGGGCTTCATTCAGTCCATGAAGATTTTGGATGGAGGCCGAATTTCCATCGCCGCCTTGTCTTTGGGCATTGCAAAAGGGGCCCGAAATGCCGCCCTTCGC
>JALQUY010000026.1:0-211 GCA_023260615.1 Schleiferiaceae bacterium | reverse complement strand
AAGAGCGCGAACAGTTTGGAAAGAAAATTGCTCAATTCCAAGGGATTGCGTTCAAATTGGCCGATATGGACACCGAAATTTATGCGTCAGAATTGATGATTCGGCACGCTGGATCGCTTAAGGACCAAGGCCAAAAGGTGACCAAAGAATCGGCCATGGCCAAGTACTACGCCAGCGAAGTGGCCGTGCGCGTTTCAAACGAAGGCATCCA
>JALQUY010000269.1 GCA_023260615.1 Schleiferiaceae bacterium | reverse complement strand
CCACACAATGTGGCACCGCGGGTGAGGCCCACGGAAGCATCACGCTCAATAAAACGCATCAATGACCGCCAAAGTCTACCACAATCCCCGCTGCGGAAAAAGCCGCGAATCCCTCGCTTGGTTAGAAGCCAAAAACATCGCCTATGAAGTCGTGAATTACATGGCGGAGCCGTTGACGTATGAGGAGTTGGATTCGGTCCTTCAAGTGCTTAATGTGGACCCCATGGAGGTGATTCGCACCAACGAGCCCGAATGGAAAGAGCACTTTGCCGGCAGCGAACTGGAAGACGAGGAACTCATTTACGCCATGATCGAGTACCCCAAACTCATGCAGCGCCCTATCGTGGTGATTGGGGACAAAGCCGTTGTCGCGCGTCCCGCAGAGCGGATTGCGGAGATAGTTGGCTAGAGAGCGCCTGCGGCGCGCTAGAGAGCTAGAGGGCACGCGCTTCGCGCTGTGGCTAGAGGGCTAGAGGGCTTGGAAAATCTTGTAAAAGGGTTGAAGAGTACAAGGGTTGAAGGGCGCGCACGGTAGTTTGAGCACCAACAAACGAGCTAGCCAACAAACGAGCAAACCAACAAACGCGCAAAGCGCCTCCAAGTCCTTAAACGAAAAAAGCCGCAGCTCTCGCCGCGGCTTTCTTCGTTTACTGCTTCACGAAGGGCAGGACTTTCGATTGTCCACCCGACCAGATCCGGACCAGGTAGCGGCCCGCACTGTAAGATT
>JALQUY010000268.1 GCA_023260615.1 Schleiferiaceae bacterium | reverse complement strand
TCCTAAACAACTGCAGTTTTGAGGCGGTCAACTGCGGTTTGGGGGGCATGAAAGGGAAAAATTTGTGGGCTTGAACAGGCTTTTTTGGAGAGCCTGCAGCGAACGCACGATAATAACCGATCGCTTGAAAAAAAACGCGAATTGGGGCCCCAAATTTGAGGGCTTCAACGCCCGTAAAGAGCCCGTAAAGAGTTAATTTTTATGTCATTGACTGCCCAAGATATTGACCGCATTGCCAATTTGGCCCGGTTAGAGCTCCCGCCCGAGGAAGGCCAACGCATGTTGGACCAAATCAATGGCTTTTTCACCATTGTGGAAGCCATGCGAGCGGTCGACACCACAGGTGTTCAGCCCTTGCCACACCCCATTGCCACCATTCAAGAGGTGGCCCTGCGCCTGCGGGACGACGTGGCCAGCGAGCCCAATCAGCGCGAGGCCAACCAACAAAGCGCCCCCGCTGTCGAGCGCGGCTTGTTTTTGGTTCCCAAAGTGATTGAGTAAGGGACCGCCATGACCACTTTGCATGATTTAACCGTTGCCGCCCTGGCGGCCGACCTTCGCGCTAAAAAAGTCAGCGCTACCGAGCTTGCGCAGCACTTTTTGGCGCGCAGCCAAGCCGATACCTCGGGTTCTTTTTTAAGCCTCAATGCAGAAGCCACGCTGGCGCAAGCCAAAGTGGCGGATGCTCAATTGGCCGCTGGTACAGCTGGCCCCTTGGCCGGTGTGCCCAT
>JALQUY010000267.1 GCA_023260615.1 Schleiferiaceae bacterium | reverse complement strand
AAGCCCATCTCGATGCCGGTGGCAAGATGATGGTGACCCTAGCGGGCGCGATGTCGACGGCAGAATTGGGCATTTCTCTAGCGGAAATGATCCGCGAAGGAAAGGTGGACATCATCTCTTGTACTGGAGCAAACCTCGAAGAAGATTTGATGAACCTCGTAGCGCATACGCATTACGAGCGCGTTCCTGAATACCGTGATCTTACCGCGCACCAGGAAAGAGAATTGTTGGACCGCGGTCTGAACCGTGTGACCGACACTTGTATTCCTGAAGAGGAAGCGTTCCGTCGCTTGCAGGGCCACATAGAAGCCATCTGGAAAGACGCTGAAGCCAAGGGCGAGCGTTACTTCCCACACGAATACATGTACAAGATGCTCCTATCGGGCGTCTTGGAACAATATTATGAGATTCCACCTGAGCACAGCTGGATGTTGGCGGCGGCGGAGCGCAATCTGCCTATCGTCGTACCGGGCTGGGAGGATTCCACCATGGGCAACATTTTTGCTTCGTACTGTATTAAGGGTGAGCTTCAAGCCACGACAGTGAAGAGCGGTATTGAATACATGCAATGGTTGGCGGGATGGTATACTCAGGAGAGTAAAACCGCTTCTATTGGATTCTTCCAAATAGGGGGTGGTATTGCTGGGGACTTCCCTATTTGTGTGGTGCCTATGCTCTACCAAGATTTAGAACTTGAGGATACTCCTTTCTGGGGGTACTTCTGCCAAATATCGGATTCGACCACC
>JALQUY010000266.1 GCA_023260615.1 Schleiferiaceae bacterium | reverse complement strand
CGTGAACGATTTATGCGCTACCTACGCAGCATTTTGATCGGTCTGCCTACTTGGTTCGTAGTCGGCATCTTGATCAGCTTCTCTCCAGAATTCGCACGCCAATTAGGCATCGAGGGCACTATCGATCCAGGCATCGGGATTATGATCTCGTATTCCGCCATCGCTGTTGGGGACGTAGTGATCGGGCTTCTCTCACAACGTCTGCAATCCCGCAAACAAGCCATGCATGTGTTCTATGGTATTACCATCATAGGCATGGTCGTTTTCTTCACGGCCACCACCCCACTTCAATTGTATATTTCCACCGGTATTATGGGCTTTGGAACCGGATTTTGGGCAGTGTTTGTCACTATTGGAGCCGAAAATTTTGGGACCAATTTGCGCGCCACCGCCGCCACCACCATCCCAAACATGGTTCGTGGATCTCTAAACGGTATCTCAGCCCTCTTCATCGGCCTCGGCAGCTACTTCAGCTACGTGGGAAGTGGTATTACGACAGCCGTGATTGTCATGGCCATTACCTATTGGGCCATCTCCGGCCTCGATGAAACCTTCGGAAGGGATTTGGATTTTATTGAAGAGTAGCGCTTTGTCGTTCGAGATTGCAAGCTTTTGCTGCGCAAAAGACTTGCGGACTCCGGTGGGGAAGCTTTACATCAACAAGCCTTGAAGCGCCTTCAGCGCTTCTGGTCTTTTTTTTTGCGCTGACGCACGAAAACAAGCTTTCGCGTCGCGCATAAAAAAAGC
>JALQUY010000265.1 GCA_023260615.1 Schleiferiaceae bacterium | reverse complement strand
ATCAGAGTTTCCAGACCTGACGGGCTACAAGCAGATCGCCATTGACCTTGAGACATGTGATCCCAACCTGACTACGCTTGGCCCTGGATGGGTGCGTAAGGATGGGTACATCGTAGGCATAGCTGTAGCTGCCGGAGACTGGGAAGGATACTATCCCATCCGTCACGAGAACGGTCACAACATGGATGCGAGGATCGCGCTCAAGTGGCTCAAGAAACAGATGGCAACACCACACATAGACAAGATCATGCACAACGCCACCTATGATCTGGGTTGGCTACGTGCCGAAGGTGTAGAAGTACAGGGTCGGATCATCGATACGATGATTACTGGTGCGGTGGTAGATGAGAACCGTTGGTCTTACAGCCTCAACAACCTTGGTCGTGATTACCTCGATGAACGCAAGGATGAGAAACTCCTACGTGTAGCCGCAGCGGAGTGGGGCTTTGATCCCAAGGCTGAGATGTACAGGTTGCCTCCTCAGTTTGTCGGACGGTACGCCGAGCAGGATGCAGGCATGACTCTGCGTTTGTGGGAGCGACTGAAGATAGAGTTGGAGAAGCAAGACCTGTGGAACATCTGGAATCTGGAGACTAGCCTGATACCTATGATGTGTGACATGCGTCAGCTAGGTGTGCGTGTGGATCTGGACAAAGCAGAACAAGCCAAGAAGTTTTTCAAGACCAAGAGCCAAGAACTGAAGGACGAGATCTACCGCCAGACTAACGTCAAGGTTGAACCGTGGGCTG
>JALQUY010000264.1 GCA_023260615.1 Schleiferiaceae bacterium | reverse complement strand
GCCCGAAATTACCACTTGACTTTGAGCACTATCCGCGGTGCATGCATTGTAGGCCATGCATAAAACGGTGTAGGTACTATTTGAAGCGTACATATGACTAGCCGTGCTATCGGTGGCGCTCAAGGTTTGCCCATCCCCAAAGTCCCAAAACACAGAATCCACCGCTGAGTTGAGGGAGAAATACGCAGAATCCAAGAAACTCGCAGTGGAAAAAGAGGCGGAAAGCGCGTCACAGAGCGTAATGGTCGCACAGAGGCTGTCGGTGCTGCACGCATTGAAGGCCACCCCGCAAATCATGTAGGTGCCGGGTGCGCTGAACATGTGTTGAACCGATGAAGAGGTATCTGAGATACCAGAACCATCTCCAAAATCCCAGTAGATGGAGTCTGCATGTAGACTTGAATTTGAGAGGGTCAACGTGGTATTGGAAGTCAGCCACTGGAAGGCCAAGGTTGGTGCCAGGCAAGGATTGATATCCACGCGCTGGGCGTACGGACGGCCGTTGCCGGTTCGGTCTTCGACCCACGCCCCGATCGCTAGGCCGTTGTGAATGGGAAGGAGGTCGATTCGGCTCTTTGTACCGTTCGAATTGGTGGCAAAATCCATTTCGGCAGGCGTATTCAAGAAATTCCCGAGCGTATCCAATTCCACCAAAAGCACATCCTTGGGGAAGACGCCGTTGCTGTTGCCATCCGACACCAGGAAGACTGGGTGATCGTTCCAAACGTGCAAATGGCCGCGGTGCGAAATGT
>JALQUY010000263.1 GCA_023260615.1 Schleiferiaceae bacterium | reverse complement strand
TGCTAACAACGGGTTTTTCAAAGAGGCGTTTGCAAATTCTCCTTGGCACTTTTGAAAAATGGACATTTATATTTTTGTCCATTTTCGCGGAGCGACGCCATTTCTTTTCGACGATTATATAAGAGAAAATATATTTAATAAAGGATATAAAGAACGAAGGTACCCCACAAAGTAGGTAGTATAACCCATCAGTATATTACCCAAATAAGGATGTCCATACATCAATTAGATTAGAAAATTGAAATGACAACAATATAAAAGATGATAACATCAATATACAATGGACGTAGTAAATACGAACAAAATGGAACCGGCAGATATAAATATAGAAAATATGGAGGGTCTCGCCTACTTGACAACCATAGCAAATAATTCAATAGACTTGATACTGACAGACCCGCCATATATCATATCAAGGGAGAGTGGTATGAATACACATTACAATAACGTAAAGTCCAATGAAGAAAATAGCATAACTGTCGTAAAAACACAGGAAGAATGGGAAGAATATAAAATCGCCAATGCCCAACTAGACGATGCGGGACGTAGTAACTATATGAAGTATGGTACAATATATGGCAAAAAGTATTGTGTGAAGACGGATTATGGAGAATGGGATAGTGAGTTTACGATGGAACTATTAGAACAGTTCATATCGGAATACTATAAAAAATTAAGGAAGGGTGGAACGATGATAATGTTCTTTGACCTATGGAAAATTACACCATTAAAGGAATTAATGGAGAAATATAAGTTCA
>JALQUY010000262.1 GCA_023260615.1 Schleiferiaceae bacterium | reverse complement strand
AACAAAGACGTCGAAAAGCTAGAGAGCTTTATCGAGACGCTGAAAGACATCCGTCCCGATGGTGTGATCATCGCGGATCCTGGCGTCTTTAACTACGTGCGCAAACATGCACCCGAACTGAACCTCCATATCTCGACCCAAGCGAACGTGTGTTCATGGCTCACGGTGGATTATTGGAAAGACATGGGCGCCGAACTGGTCGTTTTGGCTCGTGAAGTCACCTTTGCCGAGATGGAAGAAATCCGCGAGAAATGCCCTGACATCCGCCTAGAGAGCTTTGTTCACGGTGCGATGTGCATGACCTATTCGGGCCGCTGCCTGTTGTCGAACTTCATGGCCGAACGCGGCGCGAACCAAGGCAACTGTGCGAACTCCTGTCGCTGGCACTATAAGGTTCACATGAAGCTCAAGGACGGCACGATCAAAGAACTGCCGCTGACCGAAGAGAACCTCGAACTGTTCGAGTTCGTGTTGGAAGAGGGTGCTCGCCCCGGTGAATTCATGCCCATCGAAGAGGATTGGCGCGGCTCGTATATCCTGAACTCCAAGGATATGTGCCTCATGCCCAAACTCAACGACTTGCTGCGCATCGGCGTTGATAGCCTCAAGGTCGAAGGGCGGAACAAAAGCCCGTATTATGTCGCCACCGTTGCCCGTGCGTATCGCCGTGCGATTGATGACTACTACGCCGATCCCGAAAACTGGTCGCCGGATCAGTATATGGACGAACTCGTCGGTGCGACGAACCGTGGGTTTACCATCGCGTT
>JALQUY010000261.1 GCA_023260615.1 Schleiferiaceae bacterium | reverse complement strand
TGCTGGCAATGCTTGACGAATTGATGAAAAAACAAGGAGCAGCTCAGTAATGGGTATTCTTGACAACATTGGCACTAAGCCGCAGTTTGAACTGAGCGAAGAAGAGAGGCGCCGCCTGCAGGGTGCATTGAGCCAGAACATCGCCGCGAATCAGAACACCGCCGTGATCCAGAACATGCCGACCCAGAAGCCGTCACTCTTTCAGCGATTCAATCAGCCGCAGAACTGGGCAGCGCTGTCTAACGCATTCAATACTCTACGGTTCCAGCCAGACCAGAACCTGGCAGCAGCGAACCAGCAGATTATTGAGGCAGCACAACAAACTAGGTCGGCCAACAAATCAATTGACTACCTAAGATCTGCTGGCGTGCCAGACGATCAAATACAGGCTGCAATGAACAATCCAGAGCTGATGAAGGCGCTACTGTCTGCTGTCATATCTAGCCAATACAAAAAACCTGCAGACTCATACACCACTCTCAGCGGCGCGCAGCTTGCAGAGATGGGTATGCCTGGATTCGATCCTAACAAAATGTACAGCTACAACAATGCTACCAAAAAGATCTCATCTATTGGCGGCGAAGGCCCGACAGTAAATGTAAGCACGGGCGGCGAAGATAAATACAGCGAAAAGCTTGCCGAGGGCAGGGCTGAGGAAGTCAATACCTATGCCTCTGGTGCAGGGAAGGCGCGGGAGCTGATGAACACTGTCTCCGTACTTGAGGCCTTGTCGCCAGCAGTAGGGGAAAGCTCGATACCTGGGCCTTT
>JALQUY010000260.1 GCA_023260615.1 Schleiferiaceae bacterium | reverse complement strand
ATAAAGGTTATCCAAATATCAACAATGCTATAACTATGATTACCATACCGAGAAAAGAATATCCGGCAGCTTTTTCAGAATAATCGATTTGATTGGGTCGTCTACCTTGGTTTTCCATTTTTAGATTTTAAACAATATTCAATTTTTCAAAAAAAATCACCTGAAATACCGCGAATCTTTCAGGCTATAGACCTTTACACTTACGAAAGGACAAACTCAGACGGTTTCAAGTATATTAATCCGTCAAACTTTCCCGATATCTATCGGTGTCAGAATAAATCGTGAACGAGACAGGATTCGAACCTGTGACCGTCTGCTTAGAAGGCAGATGCTCTATCCAGCTGAGCTACTCGTCCAATTAGTACCGCGGGTCGGGCTCGAACCGACACGGACATTTCTGTCCAAGGGATTTTAAGTCCCTCGTGTATACCTATTTCACCACCGCGGCATTACTATTGAGAACGTTTGTTGTTTCCAACACGACAAATATAAGACAGGATTTTTAATCTCACAAGTGTCGTTTTTATTTTTTCCAAACTTTTAAAGAACTCTGTAACCTTCTCTCTGAATTACCTTACAAATATAGGGCGAAAACATCTAATCAGTCAAGTGACTCAATTAATTTATCATGTAATTTTTTAAGGTCAGAACATAACTCATACTCCTCTAACGATATAAGTTCTTCAAGTAAACTATCACAAACATATATATACATCTCTAAGTCGTTTTTAAACTTACCAAATGAGGATTTATTTTTTGCGAAAACAATGTCT
>JALQUY010000025.1 GCA_023260615.1 Schleiferiaceae bacterium | reverse complement strand
AGCGCCATGTGCTGGGCCCGGCAGCCCGCCACCCCTGGCTCTGGGAGTACTGGAACGAGGTCCAAATTCCGCGCGCCCTGAAGAAGCACTGCATTGACGTGTACTGGTCCCCCGACGGTTTGCTGCCGAAGCGGGTTCGGGGCTGGCACGGCCGACTCGTCACAACCATTCACGACCTCAATTTTGTGCACCAGCCTGAGGGCATTCCTGCGCGGGTTGGGGCCTATTACCGGCGGGTGGTCGCGCATTCGGCCCGTCGTGCCGATGCGATTTTAACCGTTTCTCAAAAGACCAAAGAGGACGTGGCGCAGACCTTTCGCCTGTCTGACGCCCACATAGCGGTATCCTACAACGCACCGGCCCATGTCTACCAGCCTTTGTCGGAGGTGCAAAAGCAGGAAGCCCGGGAGCGTTTTGCCCAGGGGCATCCCTATTTCTGCTTTGTGGGGGCCTTTACAACCCGCAAAAATGTCCGAACGCTCGTCGAAGCCTTCCTCGCCTTCCGCAAGGAGCACCCCGATGCCCCGCACCGCCTCGTGCTCGCCGGCAGCAGTTTGCACCGGGACCCCGCACTCACGCAGGCCCTAGAGCAGGCCGGGGACCGCGTCCTCACGTTGGGGCATATCCCCGGCGATGCCCTGTCGGCGCTCTATGGGGGCGCAGAAGCCTTTTGCTTTCCGAGCCGGTTTGAAGGCTTTGGCATTCCCCTGGTGGAAGCCATGGCTTCGGGCTGTCCCGTGATTTCCAGCTCCGCCTCCTGCATGCCCGAAATTGTGGGCCCCGCCGGCCTCCTAGTCGATCCGGAGGATGTGCCCGCCTGGTCCGAAGCTCTAGGACGCCTGGCCGAAGAACCAGAGGCCCTGGAAGCCTACCGCCAGCGGGGCTTGCTGCGCGCCCAAGACTTTTCATGGACCCAGTCGGCAGCGGTCGTCTGGAAGGCCCTCCAGCCATGCTAGCGGGGGTGGACGAGGCCGGCCGAGGGTGCCTCGCCGGCCCAGTCGTGGCGGCCGCCGTGCTCTGGCCGGAGGGGCAGACCATCAAGGGCCTTACGGACTCCAAAAAACTGAGCGAAGCCCAGCGCGAGGACCTGCGAGGCACCCTGGAAACCTTGCTGCCTGCCGGGCATTGGGCCATAGGTTGGGCCAGCCCCGAGGAAATTGACGCGGTCAACATCTTGCAGGCGACGTATTTGGCCATGCACCGAGCCATTGCGGCCCTTAAACCGGCCCCCGAGCACTTGCTCATTGACGGCAACCGATTCAAAGCCTATCCCGGCATCTCGCACCAATGCGAGGTCAAGGGGGACGCGCGCTTTCAGGCTATTTCGGCGGCGAGCATTTTTGCGAAAACCGAACGCGACCGACTCATGCTGGAAGGCCATGCCGAGTTCCCTCAGTATGGATGGGACCGCAACAAAGGCTACCCCTCGGTGGGGCACCGCCAAGCCCTGGAGGCGCATGGTTCTTGTTCCTGGCATCGTCGTAGTTTTACCTGGAAACCCGCACAACTTCGTTTGGACCTGTGAAAAAGCGCTTTTTTGTTTCCGCTCTCAGCCTCCTCGCTGCCCTTCTCGCCACTACCTCGTGCCAAGAAGAAGTGGCCAATTTGGACCTCCTACAAGCCACGCCAGTGCATGCCGTGCTGATGGTGCCTGTGCGGGACGCTGCGGCCGTGACAGCGGCTTGGAGCGACGGCAGCCCTCTGCCCTATGCGGACGATGTGGCCGCCATGCTGCAGCTCCTCCCTGTGAAGGATGGACAGGAGGGCTTGCTCAGCCTGCATCCCGTGGGTGCAGGCACGTTGCATTGGGCCTACAGCCTACGACGGGGATTTACCGATTGGCATCCTTCCGCCCTGAACGCCTATTCGCCCAAGCGCCGCGATTACTCCTCTGGAACCATCTGGGAATGGCGCGATAGCACGGGCTCTTGGGCCCTAGCCGAGACGACCGAATGGCTTTTGCTCAGCCGCAGCGATATTTTGGCAGAAGAGGGCATTCGGCAAGTGGAAAACCAAGCGGGCGGCAAGTCCTACACCGCTTACCCAGAGCTGGCCAAGCAACTTGCACGCGCAGATGGCTTTGTCACGCTCAGCCTCGAAGACGCCTCGCCCTTGAGTGGCGCCTGGCCCCTCGTCCAAGGACAGGGCTTGTCCGATGATTTGCGGTCCTGGCGCTTCCAACAACCGGGCAGCCAGGCTTGGACGGTGCGCTACACGGCCGACAGCACCGCCAAAGTGGCGGTAAGTGACGAAGCGGCGAGAGCCGATGCCCTTGCTTTTGCCGATAGCACGGAGGCGCGGACCTTTCCCGGCTGGCGCTGGCTCACCCCGTCTCTAGTTTGGGCCCAGTGGACCGCCGTAGACAGCCGAATCAACTTCAAAGGACAACCCACGACCATCCAAGCTCAAGGCGAATGCCATTTCCAAGGCCGCCGCAAAGACGTGCACCGCGTCACCATGCGTTATTCGGAAAACAACCCGCTCGACATCCCGCACTGGATGCCTGCTACGGAACTCTTAGCCGTCAACGACTTAGGCCTTCGTAAACCTTTAGACGTCCTACCCTACGTGAAGACCCAAGGGGACTTTATCCTGACCTGCGAGGACACATCGGCTGCAAACCGCTACATGGACTACCTCTCGGACACCCGGGACAGCGCCCATGAGGCTGCGTATCAGCAGGCTATTCGCTATGTGCGCAGCCAACCCAGCGAAGGCCAACTCTGGTGGGTAACGCGCCAAGCGAATCCCCAAGCCCCTTGGGCTGGCTTGACCTACCGCGCCCAGGGCGAAGAGGCCTATTGGTCTGCGGCCATCTTGGTGCCCTAACGTAGCTGTTGTTCTCCTAGGTAAAAAGCCTAGAAGGTGTCCTGCCGCCCTATTCCTAGGACTTAGAGCGTACCCGCGGGTGTTTTCGTCACATTCAACAGCGGCCCCTGTAGGCGAATGAGCTCCCCTTCGCCGGGCTGGTAGCCCACGGACCAGGCATTCATTTTATACAAGGCCTCCAACTGAATGCCGTAGCGCTGAGCCACGTCCCAAGTGCTCTCCCCAGCCACCATGCGGCAGGTACTGATTTCTCGCATTTTGCGGTCCCACTGTTTCTTTTTAGGAGTGACGTAAATGCGGTCTCCGGCGCGCGGAATCCAGGCGTAGCTCGCATCGTTAAAGGCCAACACTTTTTCCAGCTTCAAGCCCAAGTCAAAGGCCACTTGCTCCACGGTTTCCCCCTGCTCCAGCAGGACATAGCCCGCTCCGTTGGGGGCCATTTTGTAGCGAGAATGCGCCTTGAGTCCTTTGGTAGCGGGCTTGATGACCTGCTGGTCAAAGCGGTAGAGTTCTTCTTCCTCAATGATTTTGATGAGTTTTTCGGCGTAGGTAGGGCTGGTGGCGTATCCGGCTGCTTTCAGGCCGCGCGCCCAGGCCGCATAGTCGCGAGGATCTAGTAGGAAGAGACCGTCGTAGCGGCTGCGGCTTACTAAGAATTCCGAGTGGTCTTTGTAGCTCTGCTTGGGATCGCGGTAGACGCGGAAGCACTCGTCGGGCTTGTCGTCGTCCACAAACATCGTTTTGCCCTTCCAGCCGTCGTGGCATTTGATGCCGAAGTGGTTATTTCCCTCCGTGGCCAAGCGGCTCTGCCCGTTTCCACTCTCCAAAATTCCCTGGGCCAGGGTAATCGAGGCTGGAATGCCCGTCCGCTTCATTTCCTTCACCGCCCACTTGGCGTAGGTCGCGATGTAGGTTTTGCGTGGGGAAAGTACCGTCTCGGCGCTGGGGGCGGCTTTTTGGGCCCAAACCGAATTCGCACCCAACAAAAGCACCGAACTAAGGAGGAAAGCAAACGTTCTCATGGGATAAAGGTCGCTCCTTTTTGACTTTTATGGCCGACTTTTGTAGGAGCAACCCCGCCATGAAGCAGCTAGACCCGGAAGATTTCTACCACAGCCCAGAAGGCTACATCGTCTTTACGGAGGCCTACCATCTCAAGCGGGGCCATTGCTGCCAAAGTGGCTGCAAACACTGCCCCTACGGCTTTGACAAAAAACTTGGTCGCATAAAGACGCCCTGATGATGCACACCTTTCAATCGGCTATCCTTGCCGGCATACCCGCTGAACTCCCCGTCCATCCCGGACTCGACCCCCATGTGTCGCATGCGCCGGTGCGCAAGGACGTGCTTTCGGGTCGTGAAAAAGCCCTCGCGCTCAAAAACGCGCTGCGCTACTTCCCCCAAGACTGGCACGCCACGCTGGCACCTGAATTCGCTCAGGAACTGAAGGACTACGGACGCATCTACATGTACCGCTTCATGCCTACCTATGCGATGCACGCCCGCCCAATCAGCGACTATCCGGCCCAATGCCCACAGGCCGCTGCCATCATGCTGATGATCCAAAACAACCTGGATCCCGCCGTGGCCCAGCATCCCCAAGAACTCATTACCTACGGCGGCAACGGCGCCGTCTTCCAAAACTGGGCCCAGTACCTGCTGACCATGCAGTACCTCGCCACCATGACGGAGGAGCAAACCCTGCACATGCACAGCGGCCATCCCCAGGGTCTTTTCCCCTCCTCGAAGGAAGCGCCCCGCGTCGTCGTGACCAACGGCATGGTCATCCCCAACTACTCCAAACCTGACGATTGGGAGCGAATGAACGCCCTGGGCGTCTCGCAATACGGCCAAATGACCGCCGGCTCCTACATGTACATTGGCCCGCAAGGCATTGTGCACGGCACCACCATTACGGTCATGAATGCGGCCCGAAAATTCACCCGCGGTCCCCTGGAAGGCAAGCTCTTTGTCACCGCCGGCCTGGGAGGCATGAGCGGGGCACAGCCCAAAGCCGCCTCCATCGCGGGCATGGTGAGCATCACCGCCGAAATCAACCCCACCGCCGCCCACAAGCGCCACAGCCAAGGCTGGGTCGATGCCATTTTTGAAGACGTCGATGCGGCGATTGATTCGGCCCTAGAGAGCCAGGCTGCCGGCGGAAACCGCTCCATCGCCTTCGTGGGCAATACCGTGGACCTTTGGCAGCGCCTCGTCGAACGCAACATCGCCGTCGACCTGGGCAGCGACCAAACCTCCCTGCACAATCCTTGGGCCGGTGGCTACTACCCGCAAGGCTACAGCTACGAAGAGGCCAATGCCTTCATGGTGTCCGATCCCGACGGATTCAAGGAAGCCATCCAATCGACCTTACGCCGCCACGTGGAGGCCATCAACACGCTTCATGCGCGCGGCATGTACTTCTTCGACTACGGCAATGCCTTCTTGCTAGAATCGAGCCGAGCGGGCGCCGACATCCTCGCCGAAAACGGCCTCGACTTCGCCTACCCCAGCTACGTACAGGACATCCTTGGGCCTTTGTGCTTTGACTATGGCTTTGGGCCCTTCCGCTGGGTCTGCGCTTCCGGTAAGCCCGAAGACCTACGCGCCACCGATGCCATCGCCGCGGACGTGCTTCGCCGCATGGCGGCCGAAGCCCCGGCGGACATTCGCCTGCAAATGGAAGACAACCTGCGCTGGATTGAACAGGCCGAAGAAAACCGCCTCGTGGTCGGCTCCCAAGCACGTATCCTTTACGCGGATTCTGTGGGCCGCATTGCCATTGCGCGCGCCTTCAACGAAGCCATCTCCCGCGGAGACATCGGTCCTGTAGTCTTGGGCCGCGACCACCACGACGTGAGCGGCACCGACTCCCCCTACCGTGAAACCTCCAACATCTACGACGGCTCGCGCTTTACGGCCGACATGGCCGTGCACAACGCGATCGGCGACAGCTTCCGCGGCGCCACCTGGGTCAGCTTGCACAACGGCGGCGGCGTAGGCTGGGGCGAGGTGATCAATGGAGGATTTGGCATGCTGCTCGACGGAAGCCCCGAAGCGGACCGCCGTCTCTCCTCCATGCTCTTCTATGACGTCAACAACGGCATTGCCCGCCGCGCCTGGGCTCGCAACGAGGAGGCGCGCACCGCCATTCGCCGCGAAATGGACCGCAGTCCCGGCCTCAAGGTCACTTGGGCAGAAATTGCAGACGATTCTCTGGTGGAGGATGCCATCAACCGCGTCTTTTGAGTATTTTCGGCGGCATGAAAACGGTGAAAACACTTTTATTGGCAGGCGCCGCCCTTTTGATGGCCGCTTCCTGCACCCAAAACGGCGGTGGTAGCAGCTCAGGCGAAGGCCTGAACATGGGCTACGTGCGCCTGGACTCTTTGACGCAACTCTACACCTACCACAGTGAATTGGTGGCTGAATTTGAGGCTACCGCCAAGAAAATGGAGGCCGAACTCATCCGCAGCCAGCAAAATTTGCAGGCGGAGTACGAAGTCTTGCAAAAAGCAGCCCCCAATTTGTCCAAAATTGAATTGGAGCGCGCACAGTTGGACTTCCAGCGTGTCAACCAGAACTACCAAGCCTTGGAGCAGCAGCGCAGCGGCGAACTTGCTCAAGAAGAGGCTAAGATGAACGCCATCGTCAAGGAACAGGTAGACAAAGCCATCGCCCAATTGCAAGAGGACATGGGCTTGGACCTCATCTTCGTATACGAGTCTAACTTGCTCTACGGTTCGGAGGCTTTGGACCTCACCGGTAAGTTGGCCGAAATCCTCAACGGCATGGAAGCCCCTAGCCGCGAAGAAGCCGAGGCCGCTAAATAATCTCTCCGCCGCGCACCGCGCGGCGTTAAACGTTTAACGCAAAAGCGCGGCCCTGGGGCCGCGCTTTTTTTATGCTGATTTCAGGAGCCGTCCTTACTGCGCACCGAGTTCTTCTAACACCGCACGTCCAATGACGATGCGCTGAATTTCACTCGTGCCTTCGTAGATCTGCGTAATCTTGGCGTCGCGCATCAAGCGCTCCACGTGGTATTCTTTCACAAAGCCATAGCCTCCGTGGATCTGGACCGCTTCCACGGTTGCTTCCATGGCTACTTCCGACGCGTAGAGCTTTGCCATAGCGGATTCCTTGTCAAAGTTCTGGCCTTGGTCCTTCAACCATGCGGCCTTCAACACGAGGAGACGAGCGGCTTCCACCTTGGTCGCCATATCCGCCAACTTAAACGAGATAGCTTGGTGCTCCGAGATGGGTTTGCCAAAGGCTTTGCGCTCCGTCGCGTACTTCGCGGCCAACTCCAAAGCACCGGACGCAATGCCCAAGGCCTGCGCGGCAATGCCAATGCGGCCACCCGACAAGGTCTTCATGGCGAACTTGAAGCCGAAGCCATCTTCGCCGATGCGGTTCTCCTTGGGAACTTTGACATCCGTAAACATGAGGGAGTGGGTATCGCTTCCACGAATGCCCAACTTGTCTTCTTTCTTGCCGACGATGAAGCCGTCCATGCCTTTCTCGACGATGAGGCAGTTGATGCCACGGTGTCCTTTGGATGCATCCGTCTGGGCCATGACGAGGTAAACACTGGCGGTCCCACCGTTGGTGATCCAGTTCTTGGTGCCATTGAGAAGGTAGTGGTCGCCCCTATCTACCGCCGTGGTGCGCTGGCTGGTTGCGTCCGAACCTGCTTCCGGCTCACTCAAACAGAAGGCGCCAATGATTTCACCGGTGGAGAGGCGCGTCAAGTACTTCTGCTTCTGCTCCTCCGTGCCAAATTTTTCCAGTCCCCAACAAACCAAGGAGTTGTTCACGCTCATGATGACCGAAGCCGAGGCGTCAATTTTGGAAATCTCCTCCATGGCCAGCACGTAGGAAATGGTGTCCATACCGCCCCCGTTGTAGGCCGGGTTGGTCATCATACCCAGGAAGCCCAACTCGCCCATTTTCTTCACGCCATCGGCGGGAAATTTCTGCTCGTTGTCGCGGTCAATGACGCCGGGGAGGAGTTCTGTGCGGGCAAAGTCACGGGCCGCATCGCGGATCATGAGGTGCTCTTCGCTTAGTTCAAAATGCATAATCAAGGGTGGATTTCTGAGTGTCCCGCAAATTTAAGGCGAGAAGTCCCCACCTTTGATACAGCCAAACGCTTAAAACGTCTGCGCAATGCCCCAATTTGAAGCCCCCACGCCCGACCCCCGTTTTTCCGGAATTGGCCCCTTCACACTAGTAGGGACCATGTCGGGAACCTCGTTGGACGGCTTGGATCTTGCCCGGGTGGTTTTTTGGAAGGATACCTCCACGGGGACTTGGCAAAAACGCATCGAAGACACCCGCTTCATTTCCTACGCGGGCACTCCTTGGGCAGAGGAACTTCCCGCAGCCTACACCGCTTCGGCAGCGCAACGCACTCAAACGTCCAAGGCCTACAGCCACTGGCTAAACGCGCAACTCAAATCCTTCATCGGAACGAGCCACGTCGATGCCATTGCCAGCCATGGACATACCGTCGCCCATGCGCCGGAAACCCATTTCACGCTACAAATTGGCAACGACCCTGAACTCGCGTACGGCCTACCCTGCCCGGTCGTCTGCGATTTCCGCGTCGCCGACGTTTCCCGCGGCGGCCAAGGCGCGCCGCTCGTCCCCGTGGCGGACGCTCTGCTCTATGGCGACTACCCCGTCTGCCTCAACCTGGGCGGCTTCTCCAACGCCAGTTGGGACCAAAACGGCCAGCGCAAAGCGGGCGATTTAGGGCCCGCCAATTTTATCCTGAACCCCTACGCCCAAGCCCTGGGCCATGCGTACGACCCTTCCGGGGAGCTCGCCAGAAGCGGACAGCTAGATCAAACGACGCTCCAAATCCTCGAAAACCTAGCGTACTACCACCAGCCCTTCCCAAAAAGCCTAGGCCGCGAATGGGTGGAAGCTCACATCGACGCAACCCTTAAACCCTTACACCCGTTAACCGCCCTAGCCACCGCCACCGAGCACAGTGCATGGGCGGTAGCGAAAGGACTGGCACAGGCTCCTCCTGGAAAGGTCCTTACGACTGGTGGGGGCGCTAAAAACAGCTACCTACTCGAACGCATTGAGGCCCTTTCAGGCCGACAGCTCGAAGTTCCCACGGAAGAGGAATTGAACTTCAAAGAAGCGATTTGCTTTGCCTTTTTGGGATTGCTGCGCCTTCGAGGCGAGAAAAATGTATGGGCTAGCGTGACCGGAGGCCCCGAGGACGGATGCGATGGCACGGTATTGGGAGATTTGACTTAAGTCACACAAAGTCTTACCTGAACTCCCCTACATTTACGAACCTGAACTCTATTCTTGACGTATGTACCTCCTCATGATCGCCGTTTTTATCCTAGGATATGCGGCCATAGCTTTTGAACACAACTTAAAAATTGACAAGGCCGCAGCGGCGCTCGTTACCGGGGTACTCTGTTGGACATTTTATTTGTTTGGAGGCGCAGAGCTACACGAGGCAGAGCACGCTTTGCTGGAGCATTTATCCGAAATTTCCGGCATCCTCTTCTTCCTTTTGGGCGCCATGACCATTGTGGAAGTCGTGGATGCACATGAAGGTTTCGCGGTCATTACCGACAAAATCAAAACCAAAAACGTCCGCAGCCTCTTGTGGACGGTCTCTATTTTGACCTTCTTTTTCTCGGCCATTTTGGACAATCTGACGACCTCCATCGTGATGATTTCCTTGCTCCGAAAGCTCGTCAAAGACCAAAACACCCGCTGGCTCTTCGCCGGTGTCGTGGTTATCGCCGCCAATGCAGGTGGGGCTTTTTCGCCTATCGGAGATGTCACCACTACGATGCTCTGGATTGGTGGACAGGTCACCACGATGAACATCATCGCGTACATCTTCTTGCCTTCGGTCGTTTGTATGCTTGTCCCCCTGCTTTACCTGACCTTCACGATGAAAGGCGACGTTGAGCGTCCGGCATCAGAAAGCACCACCTCCCATGGCGTGGAAATCAGCAAGTCCGAACAAATCACTGTCCTCATCGCCGGCGTTTCTGGCCTGCTCTTCGTGCCCATCTTCAAAACGGTTACCCACCTCCCTCCCTTCATGGGGATGATGCTCAGCTTGGGCGTGATTTGGCTCTTGACCGACATCATGCACCGCCACAAGTCGCCCAACGTTCGACGTAGCATTGGCGTCTTGGGGGTTTTGCGCAAAGTGGATACTCCATCCGTTCTCTTCTTCCTCGGCATTCTGCTGGCCGTGGCCAGCCTTCAAACCGGCGGCCAACTCAACGACTTGGCGAAGGCCCTAGACAGCAGCATTGGCACCGACAGCCAAGGGGGCATCTACCTGGTGGGCTCCATTATCGGGGTGCTCTCTGCCATTGTAGACAACGTACCCTTGGTGGCCGCCTCCATGGGCATGTACCCGATTGCAGAGGTAGGCTATTTTGCCCAAGACGACCTCTTCTGGAAGTTCCTGGCCTTTTGTGCGGGCACCGGCGGTTCCTTGCTCATCATTGGATCTGCAGCCGGCGTAGCGGTGATGGGCTTGGAGCGCATCCCCTTCGGCTGGTACCTCAAGAAGATCAGTTTCCTCGCCTTGTTGGGCTATGTGGCCGGCATTGCCGCCTACATCCTGCAGCGCTACATCATCTTCGGCTCGGCCTTTTAAAGCACTACGAGAAAGTGTACTTTTATCCGAGGCCAAACGGCGCTTGGAAAAGTGTTGCGCACGTTCGGCACCAAATTTGAATACCACACGTTAGAAGCTTAAGAATCTACCTTTTATGACCTTCCTTCAAATTGAACTTCCCGGGGAAACAGCTGCGGCTGCTCCTGCTCAAGCGGTTGAAGCCACCACGCAAAAGACGATGAGCATCTTGGACCTCATGGTGTCCGGCGGCCTCGGTGGCCAAATCATCATGGGCCTCATGGTCCTGCTCTCGATTGCCATGGTCTACATCTTCGTGAACCGAATGTCCGCCATCAAACGGGCCAACAAAATCGATCCTCAGTTCATGAAGGACATCAAAGACCACGTAGCTTCTGGCAACGTACAGTCCGCCATCAATTTATGCGAGCGTTCGGACAGTCCAGTGGCCCGAATGATTTTGAAAGGATTGACCCGCATTGGCAAGCCCCTCCAAGACATTTCAGCCTCCATTGAGAACCAAGGCAAGTTGGAAATCCAGCGTTTGGAGCGCAACCTGCCCTACCTCGCCACCATCGCGGGCGGCGCGCCTATGTTGGGCCTCTTGGGTACGGTTATCGGTATGATTTTGGCCTTTAAAGAAATGGCCAACGCAGGGGGCGGTGTCCAAATCGACATGCTGGCAGAAGGTATCTACGTCGCTATGACAACCACCGCGGCCGGTCTGGTCGTGGGCATCTTCGCCTACTTCGGCTACAACTTCCTCGTGACCCGTGTGGAGTCGGTGATTTACAAGATGGAAACGTCCAGCACCGAATTCTTGGACCTCTTGGACGAACCCGTTTGATTCCAAGCGCATGAACCTCAAGAACCGCAGTAAAGTTTCGGCCGAATTCAACATGTCCTCCATGACGGACATGGTGTTTTTGTTGCTGATCTTCTTCATGCTAACCTCCACCCTGGTGACGACCAGCGCCTTGGACGTCATCCTGCCCAAAAGCAAGGCCCAGACGGTGAAAAAATCCACGGTGACGGTCACCATCAACCCGGACCTTCAAGTCTCGGTCAACAGCGACATCGTAGATAAATCCCTTTTGGAGACTGCCATTTTGGAGGCCGCCGCGAGCGACCCCGAGGCGGTGATCATCCTTCGCGCCGACGAATCGGTCCCCACCGGCGAAACCGTCCGCATCATGGACATCGCTTACCGCAACCGCATTAAAATGGTGCTCGCCACCGATCCCTCCTAAACATGCAGACGCAAGACGAACAGGACAAAAAAGACACGCGCCGCGGCTGGGCTACCACCCTGTCCGTGCACGCCGTGCTGCTGGTCGCCTTTGCGCTGTTTGGACTCACCTACCAGGACCCTCCTCCTGAGATGGGCATCCCGGTGAATTTTGGGTACGAAGAGGATGGCGCCGGCGAGACCTCTGCCGCGCCTGCCGAGGCTGCGAGCGCGCCAAGCGCGAGCACGCCCGAAGTAAACGAAGCGGCGGTCACCCAAGACCTGGTGGACGCTGCTGCCCTCCCCGAAAAGCCCAAGGAAACCCCTAAACCTAAGACGACTACGCCCACGACCACGGAGACTCAAAAGCCGCAAGAGCCAGAGAAACCCAAAGTTTCGGACGCGCTCAGCAACCGCTTGAAGGGAGGCTTTACCAATTCGGCCAATCCCGGAACGGGGAGCGGTCAAGGCAACACGACGGGATCCGGCGACCAGGGCAAACCCACCGGCGACCTGCAAGGCAATGGCCTGGGCAATGGCGGTACGGGCAACAGTGGGGATTACCAGCTGGGCAGCCGCAAGGCACTGGGCCGACCCAAACCTTTGTACGACTGCGAAGGCGAAGGTGTGGTGGTGGTTCGGATTTGGGTAGACCGCGCCGGCGTCGTGCAACGCGTGGAAGGCGGGGTGTCCGGATCGACTACGTCGCAGTCTTGCCTGGTGAGTCGAGCGGAGGAAGCCGCGCGGAAGACGCGTTGGGAAGGCGATCCCGCAGCCACCGATTTGCAAATTGGCACCATTCGCTACCGCTTTAGCCGACAGTGAGCCGCTACGCCGAAACCCTGGACTGGCTCTTCGCCCAACTCCCGGTTTTTCAGCGCACGGGCGGGCAGAATTACAAAATTGACTTAGCCAAAACCTGGGCCTTCATGGAGGCCTTGGGGCATCCTGAGCGGAGCTTCAAGTCCATACATATCGGGGGCACCAATGGCAAAGGTTCCACCTCGCACATGGTGGCCAGCTGCTTGCAAGAGGCGGGCTACCGGGTAGGCTTGTACACGTCGCCGCATTTGGTCGATTATCGGGAGCGCATTCGGCTCAATGGCCAGCCCTGCCCGGAAGATTTTGTCGTGGACTTTGTCGAGCGCTGGAAACCCACGCTTCAGGCCTTGGAACTGAGCTTCTTCGAGATGAGTGTGGGGATGGCCTTTGTGTACTTTCGGGACCTTGCCGTCGATGTCGCCGTCGTCGAGGTGGGCATGGGCGGCCGACTGGACAGCACCAATGTGCTCCTGCCTTTGGTGGCTGCTGTGACCAATATTGATCTGGACCACCAGGCCTTTTTGGGAACGACCCGAGCGGCCATCGCCGCCGAAAAAGCCGGCATCTTCAAAGCGGACGTACCCGCCCTGGTGGGGGAACGCCATCCGGAGACTGAAGGCGTTTTTACAGCGGCAGCCCGCGCGGTGGGCGCTCCCCTCACCTTTGTGGAGGACCTCCAACTTCCCCATACGCCTTGCGACCTTCAGGGTAGCTACCAGCGAAAAAACCAAGCCTTGGCTCGGGCCATTCTAGGGGCTCAGTCCGACTTTCCTGTAAGCGAAGTAGACATTGCGCGCGGATTGCTTCACGTAGCCGCTCAAACCGGCTTGCAAGGCCGCTGGCAGGTGGTCTCCGAGGCTCCTTTTACGGTTCTGGACACCGCGCACAACGTGCACGGGCTGACCGAGACTATGGCGCAGTTCCGGGCCCAAGGCAGCGGAGCGATGCATATTGTTTTTGGCATGGTGGGCGATAAAGATGCAGCGGGCGCATTGGCGCTACTGCCGACCGACGCCACCTACTATTTCTGTGCGCCTTCCATTCCCCGTGCTTTGGCAGCCGAGCAATTGCACTCCCTGGCAGCCGCAGAGGGTTTGATGGGGGACCTATACCCGTCCGTGCATGCCGCATGGGAGGCGGCGAAGGCCGCTGCGGGGAAGGGCGATCGCATCTACGTCGGTGGAAGCACCTTTGTGGTCGCCGACGCGTTGACGCCTAAAAGCGCCAGCTAATCCCCGAATTCACTCCGTAGGTAAAGTTGGGGACGTCCGTTCCTGCCGGGTAGGCGTCATAATTCAAGTTGCCTGAAACGGTGAGGTTGAGCAAAGGGGAAATCGGCGTGCTGAAGCGGCTGTTGATGACCACCCGGACGTCGTCCCATTGCGCAATTTGGGGCTGGTAATACGCGATGGTGTTCCAGCGGTACTTTTCTTTCAGCAAGAGGTCTAGACTCATGTAGGTGCTCATTCGGAACACGCTTTCGTACACCCCTGTGACCGACTCAATGTCCAACTCGTACATCACTAAGGGACTCACGAAGAAGTTCACGGTCTTGCTGTCGATAGCGCGGTAGCGCGGGCCGCCGCCAAAATTGAAGCGCTGCGCAATACGCATGGGCTTATTGGACTGCCATTGGAAGAAGAGTTCGCCGGTCCATTCGTCGCTCCATTCGACGTTGTAGCGCCCGTGAACGAAGCCATTTTGCTCAAAGAGCAAGGCCTCGCCGCCCACGCGTGTGGAAAGGTTGCCACTGAAAATTCCGTAGTAGGACTCTTTGCCGACGGTCTTTCGGAAGTTAGCGGAGGTGCTGAGGCGCAGCAGGAGCGCCTGGGTTCCGCCAAAGTAGAAGCTGCCGTCTAAGACGCCGTGGGTGCCGGGTTCATTGCCTGTAAGCCCACGCATGGCTTCTACGTTGACAATTTGCGCCTGCGAGGAAGTCCACGCAAGGAGGAAGAGGAGCAGGATGAGCCGACGCATACCGCAAATGTAATGGGAAGCGGCTTTGGCGTACCTTTTCCCCATGAAAAGATACCTCCTTGCCTTGCTGCTTCCCCTTAGTGTCTATGCCCAAGACCAAGACTTGGCCCAACGCATTTCGGCCTTCCAAGGCGACGCAGGAGAGACCTACAAGGTGAAGACCTTGAACCTAGGCGGTGAAACGCTGGGGGCACTGGAGAAAGAGAGCCCCGAATTCCGCACGGACTTCAAGTTGGAGGGCTTGGAAAAGCAGATGGACAATTTGGAGCGAAACGTCAAGTTTGACCTCTACGTGCACGTCTTTCAATTTGCCGACCTCGATGAACTGAACTGGGCCATGAAGCGCTGGCTGCCCGACTTTATGGATGGGGCGTCCATTCGTCCAGGACGGGATGCCCGAACGGTAGAGCACGTCGACCCCACCATCGTCGTCATTGATGGGACGACTATTTCAGTCCTCACCCTGCCCTGTACCCAGTTTAGCGTCGAATACTTCCGCGAATGGCGCAGCAAGATGCTGACCTACTTCGGCAGTCCTACGGCTGTCATGATTGAAGTGGCGGGCTGTGAAGGTCCTTTGATGTGGACCAAGAACGCTCCGGACCCCAAGGATCGGACCTGGAAATAAAGCCCTGGTTCGACCAATGCCACTGTGCGGCCTGGCGAATGTGCCGCGGCTGCACCCACAAACTGTTTTCCAGGTCGGCTACCGTCCGAGCGACCCGTAGGACGGACTGCACGGAACGCTCCCCCATCCCCATGCGCTGCTGCCATACGCGCAAATCCGACCAGGCCGACTCTTGAACTTGCAAGGCCGCCCCGAGGGCTTCTGCGGGAAGTTGCCCATTGCTGCCAAGTCCGCGCTCCGCCTGGCGCTTTCGAGCTTGTTTGAGGCGGTGTCGAAATTCGGACCATTCCACGGGAACATCCGTGGGGTCCGACTGCACATAGGCGTAGAGGTGAAAACGGTCCAGGAAAGGGCCGGAAAAGCGGCGTTGGTAGGCTTGAATTCGGCCGGGTGGACAGGTGCAAGGCCTCGAGGCATGCCCATGAAACCCACATGGGCAGGGATTGCTCGCAGCCACGTAGAACGTACTAGACTGCGCTTCTTCCAGGGGCTTGCGCAAAGCTTCCAG
>JALQUY010000259.1 GCA_023260615.1 Schleiferiaceae bacterium | reverse complement strand
TTACCCAGTGGCACTACCGACAGCCTTCTACTGCCTCGCAATCCGGTCGAAAAAGAGAAATTGTATTCCGTCGCCGCTTTCAAATCTACGCTGGTGTGGATGCCAGAGCTGTATATATCATTGGTCACCAGTCCGGAGCTCATGGCCAGAGGTTCTTCATTCCAATTAAAATCGAAGGCTCCTTCTACCCCTCGTAAATCAGAGATGCCGATGTTCACGGTCACCTTCTCCCAGGCAATGTGCTGTGGCAACACCCCGACCTTTTCCCAATCCGGCAAAACGAAAGAACCGCTGATATCAATATCACTCTTATAAACGATGGCCTCATAGATTCCCAGCGTACGAGTCTCCGGCAATACCTCCGCATTGCCCACTAGGTTTTCGGGAAGAATGTAGAGGTACTTTCGCGCATAACTGATCTCTTCGCTGCCGTCGGAATTGGTCACCGTATAAGGATCGTCAAAGGGTACAGTGAGGTAAGGACCTACGAGCATTTGCTCGCCGCCCCAAACACTGGTCATTTCAGCAATGGCTGAATCTTGGGTGAATTCCCGCTCGCGAATCAGATTCTGAATCAATCCCGCGGGGATGAGTAGCAACAAGGCCAGCACTCCAATGGCTAGCATCTTGAACATGGGTTTCTCGGTAAACTTCATAGTGGTTAATTAATTAGCCATAGAACGCCGACCTATAATCACACAGTATCCGAGAAATGGTAAGACTTTGTTAAACAAAAAACCCCCTGAGTAATTCAGGGGGTTCTTATCATCTTTC
>JALQUY010000258.1 GCA_023260615.1 Schleiferiaceae bacterium | reverse complement strand
GATCAAGCGCGCGGCCTCTTCCGCGTAGATGATGGCAAAGCTAATCTCGCCCCACCAGCATCGGACGCAGTGTATCGCCGCATGGTTGGCGTGCAGATCGAAAACGGTGAGTGGGTTGGCGTCTGCACAGCGTTCAAGATGCCAGACCTGTTCGACGGCATTACGGTTCGCCACACGCGTGCGGTGCAGAAAGCCGTGTCGCTGGCAGAGAAGGAGCAACGCGCGTTCCGTGTTAGCCCGCAATCGAAAGATTGGATCGGCGCTGAGGTGGCTCGCATTCTGGACTTGGACCTTGAGAAGCCGCAAGAGAAGGCGCGTGTGAAAGCCATCCTTAAGAAGTGGCTAGAGACGAAGGTGCTGAAGAAAGAGGATGTGCCTGATCCGAGGTCAGGGCGTGACGTTCCATGTATAATCGTGGATCAGTGGATAACGGCAGAAGAGGCGGGGGAATAACCCCGCCATTTTTTTTGCGTATCTGTGCATTTTGCTATTGACGGAATATTTCCGTTAAAATACGATCAGGGCATAAGGAATGAGAAACAAGGAACTGACAAATGGCAAACTGGACCGACGCACTGAACCACAAGCAAGCATACGCAGCAGGATACAATCTGGCATCTGAGCTGCGCATTGCTGACCACGTCCAATCGCGCCGCAGCGAAATCGATGGCGTTGCCACTGTGGAGGTTTTCATTGGCCGCCGCTGCTACACTATCACTGTTGGGCCGCGTGGCGCAGTGAAGTCGAAAGAAGTGATTACAGTAGAATAACCAAC
>JALQUY010000257.1 GCA_023260615.1 Schleiferiaceae bacterium | reverse complement strand
GGTTCTTCTGAGCGGGATACCCCGCCTGCGCCGCTATCTGATAATCCGGCCTTGGCATTCTTCCAAAAATTAGATTCCAAGATTATGAAAATACTTTTTGGAAAACCAGATAAGTATGCGGATTCTGCAATTGACGAACCTGTAGTGAGTTCGCAAGCTCCAGAGCAAAAGTCTGTGAATGCGGAAGATATTCAAGATGTCTTGGTTGGGGCAAAAACTGCGGAGCAGTCGATTTCGGTTGTATTGGCGCAGGAGAAAAGCTTTGCTGGGCTAGATATTTTGGCTAAATCAGCGGAGACATTGATATCTTCAAAGGGGGCGTTAGAGCTCGATAAAATTTCCGCAGATTCTCCCGCAAAAAAATATGCAGAAAGCTTGGCGGAATTTGTAAAAGCAAATGCTGTTTGGCAAAAAAATATAACGAGCTCCTCTGCATCAACGGCCTTGCAAAAAGCTCTTGGGACAGTGATTGATCAAAAGGTATTAATAGAGATTGAGGCAGGTAAAAAAACTTCTGGTAAATCAACATTAAGCCTGACGCAAGCGATGCCAAAAGTCCATCAAAGTCCATGGCATTCCAAGTTGCCGCAAGAGAGTGCTGCGGCCCTAAAGTTATACACCAATAATATTCAGGCAGTTCGTGAATTTGCTTCTGATCACGAAGCTTTGCGGGTTGTAGCGTTGAAGAACTCTAAGGGCTTGCGTCTATTTGATTTTGGCACGGCTGGTGGATTTTTAGGTTTGTCATTGCTGAGCGTTATCGCTTTGGTTGGCGTTGGGCTTGGT
>JALQUY010000256.1 GCA_023260615.1 Schleiferiaceae bacterium | reverse complement strand
GGGGGCTAGGGAGCTAGAGGGCGTGGCTACTCGATGGAAAGTCTAGGCGCGCGGCAATGGTCCGCCATGGAGCTCAAGGGTAAAAGAGATTAAACGTTTAAGCGAAAAGGCCAAAGCGCGAAGCGCGGGCTTCCTAGCCTTCTAGCCTTCTAGCTTTCTAGCCCCCTAGCTCACACGCCCTTTGTGTACCTTCGCCCTATGAAATGGACGCTGCTCGTTCCCACGTTTAACGAAGAGGCTGTGCTCGAGCGATGCTTGGCTTCGGCGGTGGATTTGGCAGATGAAATTTTGGTGGTGGATTCCTTTAGCACGGATGGGACGCTGGCTATTGCGGAGAAATTCGGTGCGAGAATCCTGCAGCGGGAGTATGAAAATTCGGCCTCGCAAAAGAATTGGGCCATCCCGCAGGCGAGTCACGAGTGGATTTTGCTGCTCGATGCGGATGAATGGTTATCGCCGGCTCTTCAAAAAGAGTTGCAACGCTATAAAACGGCTAAAGAGCCAAAGGAAGTGGGTTTCTGGATGTACCGGGCCAATCATTTCCTTGGCAAGCCTGTGCGCTACAGTGGGTGGCAGGGGGACAAAGTGATTCGACTCTTCAAACGGGACGCCTGTCGCTATCAGGAAAAGCACGTGCACGCTGAAATAGAGGCCCGTGGCGCCGTTGGAAAACTACGAGGTAAGCTCAACCACGATACGTTCAAGGGCATTCCTGCTTGGGAGAAAAAGTTGCGTCGCTATGCCGCTTGGCAGTCACGCGACTACGATCGTCGAACGGGGGCTATCACCTTCTA
>JALQUY010000255.1 GCA_023260615.1 Schleiferiaceae bacterium | reverse complement strand
AGCTGCTTCAATTGAAGGTGTGCAACCATCTTTAGAAGGTATTCAAGATTACTCTTATCCGATAGCAAGACCTTTGTTTTTTTATGTTAAAAAAGCTCACATAGGTGTAATTCCTGGTATTCAGGAATTTTTAAAAGAGTTCACTTCTAAAAAAGCTATGAGTAACAGAGGTTACTTAGCGAAAATAGGATTAGTCCCTTTAGCATCTGAAGAATACCAAATAACAAGAACAGCTGCTTTAGATTTAAACACAATAAGTATCAAATAAATTTAAACTTATCCCCAATAAAAGGCCAGTAAATACTGGCCTTTTATTTAATTTCAATTTCAGAGTTAGTTTGTAACAAAAATGTAACATTTAAAAGTTATAGAAACCTCGAATGAACTTCGTTCTAATATTTTTAATAACAATATTTTCTCTATCATTATTTTTTTATGGAAGGTCAAAAACTAAAAGTATTGCAATCGAAAAAAATATTAAATTAAATGCATTACCTAAATTTTATGGATATTACCTTGTTTTATGGTGTTCAATTCCTTCTTTAGTTTTTTTATTAATATGGTCATTATTTGAGCCTGTAATAATTAAATCAATAATAATTGAAACTGCAGCAAATCAAGGGGCTATTTTTAATGACAAAAATGAAGCTAATTTAATTTATGAAAAAATCAAAGCTATTCATTTAGGAACTTATTTTGGTGATATTGACAGTATTTTAAGAGAAAGCGCACTTGCTTATGCAAAATTTATTAATCTTTTTACAAATTCAAAAGTTGTACTAATTTTTGCTATAG
>JALQUY010000254.1 GCA_023260615.1 Schleiferiaceae bacterium | reverse complement strand
TGATTTCATTAAACCTTTCGCATCTGCAGGATTAGAAGGAACTACTACTTTTAAGCCTGGTGTGTTCGCATACCAGTTTTCAAAGTTAGAAGAGTGTTGAGAAGATAGTTGGCCTGCATTTCCCGTAGGTCCACGGAAAACGATAGGGCAAGAATATTGTCCACCGGACATAGACATCAATTTAGCAGCAGAGTTAATGATTTGGTCAATCGCTACTAAAGAGAAGTTAAAGGTCATAAATTCAACAATGGGACGAAGGCCATTCGCAGAAGCACCTACCGCAATTCCACCAAAACCTAATTCAGCAATCGGCGTATCAATAACGCGTTCTGGACCGAATTCGTCTAACATTCCTTGCGAAACTTTGTAGGCACCGTTGTATTCCGCCACTTCCTCACCCATTAAAAAAACAGATGCATCACGACGCATTTCCTCTGACATCGCCTCACGTAAGGCTTCTCTAAACTGAATTGCTCTCATAAAAAAATGTAAATCTTGTGGGATTAACAAGCGGGTACAAAATTAGGCAAAAAATAGTCCATTTTCACAAAATCATGGTAATTTTGAGGAATCCTTTGAAGAAAAAATCCTATGTCAGTCGAAATCGCATCTATTTCAAAATCTTTGCCGGCTTTTTTAAGCCAAAATGCCTATTTGCAAATAGCGGTTCTCGTAGACGAACAAACTTCCAAGCATTGTCTTCCGCTGATTCAAGCCTATTTACCCAAGGGTTTTATCAAGATTCAAATCAAATCGGGTGAGAACAATAAACACCTGGCAACCTGCGAAAAAGTGTGG
>JALQUY010000253.1 GCA_023260615.1 Schleiferiaceae bacterium | reverse complement strand
GGCGATCCCAAAAGGAATCTTCATGCGGCCGGTTTTTTGCACATTCAAGAAGTTGACAAAAATACCTTGAGCGGTCTCTGGGCGCAGGTATAGATCCATGGCTGAATCGGCAGAAGCCCCGAGTTTGGTGCCAAACATCAGGTTGAACTGCTTGACATCCGTCCAGTTCTTGGAACCGGAAACGGGACACACGATTTCCAACTCTTCAATGAGCGCCTTCACGTCGGCGAGGTTCTCTGAGGACAGAGAAGCCCCCATGCGCTGCAGGATGGATTGGCCTTGTTGTTGGTATTCGAGTACGCGGGCGTTGGTGGACAAGAACTGCTCCTTGTCAAAGGATTCGCCAAAACGCTTGGCGGCTTTTTCCACTTCCTTGTCAATTTTGGCTTCCAATTTGGCGACGTAATCCTCTATAAGCACATCAGCTCGGTATCTTTTTTTGGAGTCTTTGTTGTCGATTAACGGGTCGTTAAACGCGTCCACGTGGCCGGAAGCCTTCCAGGTGGTTGGGTGCATAAAAATAGCGGAGTCGATCCCCACAATATTGTCGTGGAGCTGCACCATCGCCTTCCACCAGTACTCCTTGATGTTGTTTTTTAGGGCGGCGCCTTGTTGACCGTAGTCGTAGACGGCGCTTAACCCATCGTAAATCTCACTGGACGGAAATACAAACCCATACTCCTTAGCGTGGGCGATTACCTTTTTAAAATCGTCTTCATTCAATGCCATAGCCGCAAATCTAATCAAGTTATGCGGTCCGCTCAAGTCTGTTTTGTTATTTTTTTGCACGTGTACCGA
>JALQUY010000252.1 GCA_023260615.1 Schleiferiaceae bacterium | reverse complement strand
CTTTATGGTGTAGCGGGTGCCTAAAACACGGGTACAGCCCATAAGGCTAGCGTTTAATAGGGCTACCGAGCGTCGGTGCGCCTCATATCCAAAGCCCCTAAATGCAAGTACTTGAATGGGATGGAATACCAAAAGCGTGACTCCAAACAACAAGAAATACAGCACACTTAGGGGGTAGGATAGCAGTTTTAACAAGGCGTATGGTTTTGAGTGTCCGACTTTTTTAGCAGAACTCGTTGTAGGCTTCCATGAGGTTTTCTGCAATGGCTTGGGCTGCGCGGCCTTCTATGTGGTGGCGCTCAATCATATGCACCAACTCTCCGTCTTTAAAAAGGGCCATGGAGGGCGAAGAGGGAGGGAATGGAACCATCATGTTTCTGGCCTGGTCTACGGCCTCTTTGTCTACGCCTGCAAAAACCGTTACGGCTCTGCTTGGTGTTTTCTCTGCGCCTAAACTCATTTTAGCGGCAGGTCTGGCGTTGGCAGCGGCGCATCCGCATACGGAGTTTACCACTACTAGGGTGGTACCTGGGGCGTTTATGGCTTCTTTAACAGCTTCTGCTGTAAATAATTCTTCAAAACCGGCTTGGGCCAAGTCTTGTCTCATAGGTTTTACAAACTCTTCTGGGTACATAATTGCGATTTTTTTTAACCTTACAAAAGTACAACATAGAAAGTTTATTTTCCAGGGATCTTCACATAATGTTTGCCCCTCAGTTTTTGTGAAAAAAGTATCTTTGATAAAATTTTTAGCATGATTAAATGGTTGGCGGCCCTTCTGGGGTTTTTTATTTACCGATT
>JALQUY010000251.1 GCA_023260615.1 Schleiferiaceae bacterium | reverse complement strand
TACAAAAATATTTAAGTCTCGAAATATTACAGATTTATTACAAACACACAAATTTTTATAAATAATTTATCAACAGCAAAAGAGATTCAACTATGCAGTATGTACTAATAACCACCAAGGGTTCGGAAATGAAGTTTCACACAAAAGCAGCCGCAGAACTGTTTAAAGAAATGTACGGTGGATATATAGTACACGCAGGCGATCTAAAGATCGCCGCCTAATTACTTCTTGCCTTCGGGTAGAGTAAATTTAAATCCCTCGCCGCTCTCGATTAAACAAGAAACTTCCTTGTTGTACATGACCACGCTCCAGGTCTGTGTTTCAGGATTAACTACTACGCCAAGGTAAACGACGTCTTTGCCATCATCGGTTTTGGTAGTTCCGATCCAGATAGGTTCCTCACCGTATTTTTCACCGAAGAAGGGTAGCATTTTACTTGAGTCATCACATGTGACTTTTTTATTGAGTACTTGCTGTTCGGCAAGCGCGACTGTCGAAATCGCCAAGCTGGCGATAATAGTTATGAGTTTACCAAACATAAGTAATTCCTTAAACTAGTATTTACCAATGAATTTAGTTGTATTTTAAAATAGCAAGAGTAATAAAAATAGCACTACTCACAACTAATACTCCAAGAACAGCATAAAGACTATACATAAAGAAATTAATTATAGTCTTTTTTCTTTTTCGTTTAGCTATTCTTTCCTCTCGCTCCGCTTCTTCACGACTGCGTTTCATCTCAGCTTGGAATGCCAGCCAGTCGTCCCACATACCACCACGTCCTTGGTAGATCATCATCTCT
>JALQUY010000250.1 GCA_023260615.1 Schleiferiaceae bacterium | reverse complement strand
ATAGTAAAGGATCTAACTACCACTAAGCAAATGAAGACCTACAAGCCACGAGCCATAAAAATCAGAGCTAAAAATGTCCATGATATATGGCATGCTGATGTTTCGATTATTAAAACCATCTATGGTGAAAAGTGGTATTTGTATTGTATCGTGGATAATAAGTCTAGAGGTATTGTGAATTGGCGATTATCTGATAAGCTGAGGAAGTCTATATCTGCAGATGTGTTGAGAGAAGCATTCTTGAAGCATAACCCTGACAAGATCATTTACATGACAGATGGCGGCAGTGAGAACAAGAAAATTATTGACACCGAACTGCTCTATATGTACTTTAGAGTGACGCATTGGGTTGCAGGTAAAAGTGTCATGGCCTCAAATTCTATGATTGAGCGTGTGTTTCACACGTTGAAAAATGAATTTGGTTCTGTTCACATTGCTCGAGACGGGCTGCAGCTAAAGCAAATCCTCAGTTCGACAATCGATGCCTATATGAATAGGCCACATTCCCCTCATGGAATTTATACGCCTTTAGAAGTTCTAGAAGGCAGGGACAATTGGTTAGATGTGAAGAAAGTGATTTCTGACGCCAAGAAGGAAAGGGTAGAAGAGAATAAAGTTGCTCGCTGTGAAAACTGCTCATGTTCTTCTAAGAATAGTTGCTCAATTTCATCTTTTTAGCACCGCCTTAAACGCAATGGCTAAAACTCCCGCAAGTCCTAACCCAGCTAAAACATATTCATCCGATTTAAGCTTTTTTTTCTTAACAACTTCCTGATTCTTGTCAGGAATCTTATTTCCAATT
>JALQUY010000024.1:8857-16518 GCA_023260615.1 Schleiferiaceae bacterium | reverse complement strand
ATCAAACCGGCGAGTCCCTTCCCGAAGACCTTTTGCAGCGCATCCAAGCGAGCCAAACCTTCCTCGAAGGCCTCGCCACCGTTCGCCAATTGGGCTTTGGCCTGCTGGACATGGCCTGGCACAACCGCTCGGAAGCGGTAGACGATGCGGCTGCGCTAGAGCGCGATGCCTTGGCACCGGTTGAGGTGTGGCCCGCCGCCGAGGGTAGCTGGATCTCCCCGGCCTTCTCGCACATCTTTGCGGGCGGGTATTCGGCCGGGTATTATTCCTACAAATGGGCGGAAGTTTTGGATGCGGACGCTTTTGAGCGCTTCCAAGAAGAGACCCAAAACGAAGCCCAAGTGGCCGCGGACTTCAAGGCCTTACTCTCTGCTGGAGGCTCGGAGGACCCGATGGTCTTGTACCAACGCTTCCGCGGCCGAGCACCTCAACCCGAAGCCCTTCTAAAACGCGCCGGACTCCATGGCTGAAATTCGTGCTAAAAAGGCCCTGGGCCAACATTTTCTGCGGGACTTGAGCGCCGCCGAACGCATCGCCGATGCCCTTTCGCTGGAAGGCTACGGCCAGGTGCTCGAGGTCGGCCCCGGCACCGGGGTCCTTACGCAGTATTTGATGCCCAAAGCCATAGAGGTACACGCGATTGAACTCGATCGCGAAAGTATTCCCGTACTTCAGAGCAAATTCCCCAGCTTGAGCGCACGCCTCTACCATGCGGATTTACTGCGCTGGACTTTGGTGGAGCCTTTGGCAAGCCAGCCCTTCGCCTTGGTGGGCAATTATCCCTACAACATTTCGACCCAAATCGTTTTCTGGATGATCGACCACCGTGCGCTCATCCCGGAAATGGTCGGCATGTTCCAAAAAGAGGTGGCCGAACGCATCGCCGCTGGCCCGGGCAGCAAGGTCTTTGGCATCACCTCCGTGCTGACCCAAGCCTACTACGACGTTGACTATTTGTTCACCTTGGATGAGGGCGCCTTTGACCCGCCCCCGAAGGTGAAAAGCGGGGTGATTCGCTGCGTTCGCAAGGCTGATCAGCCGGATGTGAACCCCAAACATTTGGCCCTCGTCGTCAAGACCGCCTTCAACCAGCGCAGAAAAACCCTGCGCAACGCGCTGAAATCCCTTAATTTTGTAGAAACGGGACCGATGGAGACTCTCGCCCAGCAGCGTGCTGAACAGCTGAGTGTCAACGATTTCATCGCTCTGGCAAAAAGTATGACCCATGGCCTTCCAGATCACTCCGGAATACATCAAGGCCCTGCGCCAACACCTGGAGGATAAACATTCCGCCGGGGTAGAAAGCCTTTTGCTCGATGTACACGCGGCGGACATCGCCGAAGTAGCCCAATCGCTGGACAGCGAAGAGGTCTTGCACCTCATGCAAATGCTCCCGCCAGAACAGTTTTCGGACATCATCGTCTACTTCGACGAGGATTTGCGCGGCGAGATATTAGAAAACTACACGGGTAAGGAAATCGCTCAGGTCGTCGTGGACAACATGGACACGGACGATGCGGCGGATTTGATTTCAGAACTGCCTGAAGAAAAGAAACGCGAAGTCCTCTCCAACTTGGAAGATTTGGAGCTCGCGAAAGATTTGGCCGACCTGTTGACCCATGCGGAAGGCACTGCGGGCTCCCTCATGGCGACTGAACTGGTCAAAGTCAACGAGAATTGGACGGTGATGCGCTGTGTCCGAGAGATGCGCCGCCAAGCGGAAGACGTGGACGTGGTGCACGCCGTGTACGTCGTGGACGACAACGATGTGCTTTTGGGCTCGCTATCCTTGAAGAAGTTGTTGACCACCAGCACACGTACCCCTATTTCGGAAGTGTTTGAGCGCAAAGCGCGTTCGGTCACCTCCACGACCGAAGACCAAGAAGTGGCGCGCATCATGAAGAAGTACGACCTCTTTGTCATTCCCGTCGTGGACGAACTCGGCCGCCTGCTGGGCCGCATTACCCTGGACGACGTCGTGGATGTCATTCAGGAAGAGGCCGATAGCAACTACCAATTGATGTCCGGTCTGTCCGATGAGGTCAGCAACGACGACGGCTTATTTGAAATGACTCGCGCCCGACTGCCCTGGCTGCTCGTCGGTCTGCTCGGGGGCGTCTTGACCTCTACCGTCATCGCCCGCAACGAGTCCGAACTCATTCTCATCCCTCAAATCGCCTTCTTCATGCCCCTCATCGCGGCCATGGGTGGAAATGTAGGGGTACAGTCCTCGGCCATTGTGGTCCAGGCCATTGCCAATTCTACCCTGCAGAAAAAACTGTGGAACCGCTTGAGCCGCGAATTGGGAGTGGGACTCTTTAACGGCTTGATCTGTGCCCTCGTCATCTTGCTCTACAGCTGGGCCATGGGGCACGGCTTGCTCTTCGCCACCACAGTAGGTGGATCGCTCTTGGCGGTCATCCTGTTTGCCAGCTTGTTTGGCACAGCCATTCCCTGGGTGCTGGACCATTACGGCATTGACCCCGCCTTAGCGACCGGTCCCTTTATTACAACGACCAATGACGTGCTGGGACTGAGCATCTACTTCGCAATCGCAAACGCTTTGCTGTGAGTGTCATCCTGGCACTCGACTCCACGGATGCCGGTCTTGAGACGGGCTTGGAACGCGCCGGATTTACCCTCAATCGGCAGTATTTCACCCCTTTGGAGGCACTGCAACCGCATTTGGCTGAAGCGGTCGGCATCTTGGTCCGAAGCCGACTCAAAATCACCTCAGACCTCTTAGATCAAGCCCCCAACCTTCAGTGGATTGGTCGCTTGGGCTCAGGCGTGGAAAATATCGACCGAACTGCAGCCGCAGCCCGCGGCATTGTGCTGCACAGTGCTCCAGAAGGCAACCGAACCGCCGTAGGCGAACACTGTATGGGTCTCTTGCTCAGCCTCATCCACCGGATTGCCTGGTCCAACAGCGAGGTCCGGCAGGGCCAATGGCTGCGTGCCGAAAACACGGGTTGGGAGCTCGAAGGCAGCACCGTAGGCATCATCGGATACGGCCACATGGGTTCCGCCTTTGCGGAACGCCTTCAAGGCTTTGGTGTGAACGCCATCGCCTACGACAAGTTCAAGTCGGGCTACAGCCCCAACCACGTGCTGGAAGTCGACCTCGACACCTTGCTGGAACGCTCCGATGTCATCAGCTTGCACGTTCCGCTCACGCCAGAAACCCAAGGCATGGTCAACACGGAATTCCTCGCAAAATGCGGCCGCCAACCCTATTTCCTGAACACTAGCCGCGGCAAAGTCCTGCAATCGGAAGCCCTGTGGCAGGCCCTGCAAAACGGCCAACTCCGCGGCGTAGCCTTGGATGTTCTCGACCTTGAAAAGAGTTCGCTCGAAGGACTAGAGAATCAACCTACTTGGTTTTCAGACTTTTGCAACGATCCAAGGGTGCTCATCACCCCTCACATTGCCGGCTGGAGCCAGCAGTCCTTCCCGAAAATGGGAGAGGTTTTGTTAAGAAAAATTTTACACTAGTTGGCGCAATGTAAATTTTGTGTTAACTTTGACTTAACAAAACCTTAAAATGGACGCCATGAAAACACGATTTTTTCTCTTGGCGCTGTTGAGCACCGGGCTCTCACTCACCGTGGATGCCCAGGACCTGCGCCCCGAACAAGGAACCCAGCCGACCTACCAATTGGTCGATGCTAACCTAATCAAGGTGACTGAACCTACGGGGAATTTTTACCATGTAACCCGCGATGGAATTCGCGAAGGCGCCTTCCTCGTGGAGGAACGCATCGACAACCAGACCTATGTGACCGTTCAAGGCCAAATGAACCAAGGCAAGTACATTGGCCGTGTCGTCTACCGTATGAATGGCGAGATCGCACTTATTCGTGTATACGACGAATCAGGCACCTTGATTAAAACAACGCGCATGCATGACGTCTCAACCGCCACGCTCGCTCAGAATTGAACCGAAGCATTGTTAGTTTAGTCTCGGGGAGCAAGTTTTTGCTCCCCGTTTCTTTTTCAGCCCATTCCGAGATATTTTAGCACCATGAGATTCCTACTCCCTGTCGCCCTTTTGGCCCTCAGCACCTCTGCCTTTGCGCAGCGCTCTTTGCAGTCCTTGAATTTGAACATTCATGTGGGCAGCTCCAGCCACGTGGGCGATTTTGCCACGGGGGATATCAATGCCATGCTTCAAGAGGTGCGTCCAGCCTTGGGAGCCGAATTTAGCTTTTACACCGGCTCCCGCTGGGGATTTGGTGCGGAAGCAGACTATGGAACCTTGTACGCAGACAACGCCAACCACAAAGGCAGCTTTACGGGGGTTGAATTGAATACTAAGTATGTTTCTTCTGCGGCACGAATCACCTACCACCTCCTTCCCTACGGCAAGTACTGGAAACGGAACGGCGCAACGCCTTACATCTTTGGTACAACTGGAATTGTCATGAGCCAGTCGAGCTACATGGAGGACATTGCCTATCCGACCAACATCACCTTTGACCCAGGCACCAACATCTCTGCCACTTTGGGAGGCGGTTTGGGCTTTAAAATGCGCCATACCGAACACCTCTCCAGCACCGTTGAATGGTATACAACCGCTGTACCTGGCGATGAATTAGAGGGCTGGCATACCGCCGATGATGCGACTTGGGACCGCCTAACGGGATTGCGTCTAGGCCTGATCTACTCCTTCTACACCTGGTAAGCGGAGTCCTTCTGCGAGCTCCTGTAGCACAGGGGCCACGGTTTTTTCAGGAAGATCTTCGATGTCCATATACATCAAGGCGTCTACGGTATTGAAATCCGGATCTCGGTTAAATCCCAGGACCTTGGCATTCTGACCAATGTACTTCTTAATCAAAACCGGCATTCGAATGCCCTCAGGCTCTACATCCCCAATCATCCGATCAAAATGCACCAAGTCTTCCGGCTTGGACGCGGCAACAAATCGTTGATCTTCCCCTCGCAATCGTAATCTAAACGCCTTTTTGGGTTTAAAATTGGACGACCAGCGCGCATCCCAAAAATGATGCTTGATAAAAGCCAACATCACGGCTTGACTGTGTTTGGAATAGGTGTTCGAAATAGAAACACTTCCTATCACATACCTCAGTTCAGGATATCGTAGGAGGACATGAATAATACCTTTCCAAAGCAAGAAAAGCGGAAAGGGCTTTTGCTGTGCTTCCGGAATAATAAACGCCCGGCCCATTTCCAAACTTTGGGACATAAACGTCTTGGCGCTGCCTTTGATTTTAAAAAATTCCCGAAGGTAAAAGGCCCGAATTTTTCCCGCGGCGTATAGTTCCGGCCCAAAACCCAAACGGTAGGCGCCCTGTATGGTGCTTGAGGTAGTGTCCCAAAGAATCAGATGCCGATACGTTTGATCAAAGGCGTCCAAATCGCGGGACCTCCCGCTTCCCTCCCCGATAGCCCGGAATGTGATTTCGCGCAGTCGTCCAATTTCTAAGAGTCCTTTCGGTATTTGATGAGCCTCCGCAATTAGCACGAGATAAGGTCCATGCGCCGTTAACGTCTTATCTGCCTTCACCAAACGGTCCATTTCCATGGCCACCGCATCTAGCTCCAAGGGGTCCGCAATGGGAACCTGCTTTCGTGGGCGTTGCACAAAAAAGCGAGGACTTTTGTCTTTGGGGGCTAGATTTCGGAGTTGGTTTCTGCGCGTTTCTAGGGCCGAATAGAGGGCATCTTGCGCGGTTTCCGAAAAGCGCTGTCCTTTGCCAATACGGATATCCACGGGATAGAATAAGCGCTTTCGGACAGCTTCACCCGGGAGCAATACGGTTCTCATCATGGGCCCAAAGGAACCTAGTAGGTAAAAACCAATGGATAGGCTCGCATGAATATCCACAGGGTGAATGGGAGCATCCAATTTTTGTAAAAATTTCAGAATGGTGCTGCTCCAAGTGGGTTCCCAGAGCTTGAGCCTCCTCCAGGATAAAGAGGACACTTCTCCGGATGGAAAGAGAATCAGCACACCGCCTCCCTCAACATGCGCTTTGGCATTTAGCAAGCCACGACCAGAGGCCACTGGGCGACGGAGTTCTCCGTCGTAGGGTGACACCCCTACCAAGAATGGCCTCAACGGTTCAATTCGATGCAACAACGCATTGCCCATGATTTTCACATCTGGACGAACAGAATGCACCAATTGAAGCAAGAGCAGGCCATCCAACGCTCCAAGCGGATGATTGGCCACAAGAACCGCAGGTCCTTGGCGGGGAATTCTATCCAAATCCGATGCGAAATACCGAAGCTTCACCCCTCTGCTCTGGACCAAGGCATGAACAAAATCCAGTCCCTTTCGATCGCTGTACTTCGCATAGACCCGATTCAATCGGTGCCACCCTAGAAGTCCAAAAATGAGCCAAACCACAGGCCGTAAAAAACTAGGCCACTTTAGAAATGCCATTACCTCCGAGACGGAAAGTAGGTGTGGATTTGAATTTAGCGGTTGCATCTCCGCCAAATGTAGGCGGCGTATGTTAGGAAATCGTTTCCTTCAACACCACTTGATCCACCAGCCCACTGCGTTGCTCAAAGCGAAGTTCACCCCGCTCCTGTAGCCATTGCCGGGCCGCTTCGTGCGGACGGCGAACCGTGTAGAGGCAAAGGCCTTCTTCAAGCGTCACCCGGTAACGGGCCTCCAAGGCTTGAAGCGCTTTCGGTACAGCAATACGGTCGGCCGTGACACAGAAGCGCGACGAAACGGCGGCGTGCTGGGCGAGATTGACGAGCAAACCTGCATCCGAAAAAGTGCGGTAAACCTCGGCGAGGTGGCCTTCGGACAAGAAACTTAAATCCCGGGTGCCTACCGTGAAGACGACCTGATTGGACTTTTGGATCCAGCAGGGCACCATGGGCTCCAGCGCTGGCACGTTGGCAATGCGGGTTGCGGGCAAGCTTGGATCTAGGAAGGAACGGACGTGCAGTACGATGTTCCGGCCCTGAAGCGGTTGAATCGTTTTGGGGTGGATAACGGATGCCCCGTAGAAAGCCAATTCAATGGCTTCGGTGTAGGGAATTTCGCGCAGGAGCTCTACATCCCCGAAGACCTTGGGATCTCCACTGAGTACGCCTGGCACATCTTTCCAAATGGTGAGTTCGCCCGCATGCAAGGCATAGGCAAAAATGGCCGCCGAATAGTCGGAGCCTTCGCGGCCCAAGGTCGTGATTTGGCCCTTGGGACCCGAAGCGATGAAGCCCTGTGTAACATGGATTCCAGCATCGGGCAAAGCCTGTGCTATGGCAGATTCGGTAGCCTCCCAGTCCACGGTCGCACGGCGGTGATCCGCATTGGTCTTCACCACTTTGCGGGCATCCACCCAACCAACTTCTAGGCCGCCGGATTGAAGAGCCGCTTGCAAAATCAACGAAGACACCACTTCACCTGCGGAAACGGTAGCATCGTAGCGCTGGCCGTAGGGGGCGGACGTATCTAGGGCGGCAATGCGCTGCCATTCGGCTTGGACTGCGGCCTCCAGGGCATCTGTCCAAATCCCCACTTCCTGGGCGATGCCGGCGTGGTAGGCCATAACCGCCTCTAGGCCTTTGGCCGCCTCTGCGTCAAATCCTTGCTCGCGTTGTTGCAAGTAGGCTTCGAGGGCGTTGGTCGTTTTGCCCATTGCGGATACCACAATGACTAACGGGGACTGTCCGTG
>JALQUY010000024.1:0-8757 GCA_023260615.1 Schleiferiaceae bacterium | reverse complement strand
TGTTGCAAGTAGGCTTCGAGGGCGTTGGTCGTTTTGCCCATTGCGGATACCACAATGACTAACGGGGACTGTCCGTGTTCGCGCACAACCTTGATGGCGTTGCGCAGAGCAACTGCGTCCTTCACGGATGCGCCGCCAAATTTGAAAACCGACCAGGGTGCCATGGGCTAGGGGTTAAAGGGGGGATGGATGAAGGTAAATTCGGCCAAATCTTTGGCGGTCATTCGGCAAGGATACCAGTCTTTCAAGACCTGTGCGCCCACGCCTTCGTAAAAGTCAATGGCTGGCTGGTTCCAGTCCAAAACCTCCCACTGCAAGCGCTGAGCGCCGATGTGGCGGGCCCAATGCATGGAGGCCTCCAAAAGTTGGCGGCCCAAGCCGCGTCCTCGATGTTCCTCGCGCACAATGAGATCTTCTAGATGAGCGGTTAAGCCTTTCCAGGTGGAGTAGCGCGTGTGGCAAAGGGCCATGCCTACTACGCCGTGTTCCATCGAATCCGCCAGCACACAGACGTAGTGGCCTGCCGCCATATCCGCTGCCAACTGGGCTTCCGTCACGGTAACCTCCTCGGGGGCACGCTCAAATTCAGCCAGTTCCCGAATCAAGCCCAAAACGGCCGGAATGTCGGATTCCTCTGCCCAACGGAGCGAAACATCATTGAATTGCGCCTTCACAGGCCCAAAAGTAGCACCTTCCCCTATCTTTGAACAACCCTTGATTCTTGACTTATGAGCCCACATCGCCCCACCACTCTGGGCGAGTTCCTGGTGGAAAACCAGGAAAAGTTTCCCTACGCAACGGGGGAACTCTCGCAATTGCTATCGTCTATACGCTTGGCGGCTAAGGTCGTCAACCGCGAAATCAACAAGGCCGGACTGGCCGATATTTTGGGTTTGGCCGGTTCGGAAAACGTCCAAGGCGAAAACCAAATGAAGCTGGACGTCTTCGCGAACGACACGTTTATTCGGGCACTCCGCTCGATGGGTGAGGTTTGCGGGGTGGCCTCCGAGGAACTGGAAGACTTCATTGCTTTTGACGACGAAGCCCACAACGAATCCAAGTACGTCGTCCTCATGGACCCTCTGGACGGCTCGACCAACGTGGACGTCAACGTCTCCGTGGGTACGATTTTCAGCATTTACCGCCGCATCAGTCCCGTGGGCACACCGGTCACTTTGGACGATTTCTTGCAGCCCGGCAGCGAACAAGTCGCCGCGGGCTATGTCATCTACGGCTCCAGCACCATGCTTGTGATCACCACGGGCCATGGCGTCAACGGCTTCACGTTGGATCCCAGCATTGGCACCTTTTGCCTATCGCACCCCAACATGCGCTTCCCGGAGCGCGGCCAGATCTACTCCATCAACGAAGGAAACTACGTGCATTTCCCCGCGGGCGTCAAGCGCTATTTGAAGTACTGCCAGGAGCTGGATCCTGCCAGCGGTCGGCCCTACACGAGCCGCTACATTGGTTCATTGGTCAGCGACTTGCACCGAAATATGATCAAAGGCGGCATCTACATTTACCCCACCGGCACCAAGAATCCAGAGGGCAAATTGCGCTTGCTATACGAGTGCAATCCTTTGGCCTTCATCGTGGAACAAGCCGGCGGCCGGGCAACCAATGGATTTGACCGAATTTTAGACATCGTTCCGCAGGAACTTCACCAGCGAGTCCCGTACTTTGTAGGCTCCACCGCGATGGTCCTCGAGGCCGAATCTTTCTTGCGGTCGGATGCCGATGCATGATTGCACTGCTTGATGCCTACCGCGCTGACGCGCGCTTCCATGGCCTGCTGAACGCATGGCTGGACCTCCCCCCTGGCAGCGCCTTGGGGCTGGGAGGCGTACGTGGTTCCCTCAAATCCGTCTTGGCCGTTTTGGCCTTGGAACAGAGTCAAAAGCACGTGTTGGTGGTGCGTTCGGACAAAGAGGATGCCGCCTATTTTCTCAACGATTGCGAGAAATTACTGGGGCCTGGCCGTGCCCTCTTCTTCCCGGATTCCTACCGCAAGCCCTACGGGGAACGGGACCAAGTGGATAATGCCAACATTGGACTGCGCGCTGAGGTCCTGGAACGACTCCAAAAAGCCAAGCAGCCCTTCATCCTTGTGACTTACCCAGAAGCCTTGGCGGAAAAGGTAGTTACGCGGAAAACGTTTGGCAGCAAGAGCTTACGCATTGCCACAGGGGACAAATTGGATTTGGACTTTCTGAATGAGAGCCTTTTTGACATGCGCTTTGAGCGGGTAGACTTTGTGGAAAAGCCCGGTCAATTTGCCGTGCGGGGGGGCATCGTAGACGTCTACTCTTTCGCGCACCAATGCGCACACCGCATTGAGTTTTTTGGGAACGAGGTGGAGGACATTCGGCCTTTTGATGTGGACAGCCAGTTGAGTACCGGCACGGTGGACCAAATGACCTTGGTGCCCAACGTCGAGGATAAGTTGCGCAAAGAAGTCCGTGAATCCCTCATCGAATACGCGGGCCCTGAGGCCCTGCTTTGGGTGGAAGATCCTCAGCTCCTTTGCGACAAGTTGGACCAGGGCTATGCACAAGCGGAGGCGGCGTATGTGGCCTTTGATGGGGTGGTCAAGCCTTTGGAGCCGCATGCGCTGTATTCGAGCGGTGCCGCGATGAGCCATTTACTGCAGCAGCGCCCTTACCTCACGGAAGCAAGTACGGCGAGCAGCGCCCAAGCTCCTTGGCAGTCCCTTCCGCAGCCGGCCTTTGGGAAGAAGTTTGACTTGCTCTTGGAACACTTACAGGCGCACCACCGCGCCGGTCGCGAACTCTGGATCCTCTGCAGCCTCCCCCAACAGCAGAAGCGCTTGGCGTCCATCTTGCACGACCTCAACCCCTCGGAGGAGCTGCCTATTCATTGGCTGGACGCCGCCTTGCACGAAGGTTGGGAGGATCCGGCGGCGCAGCGCGTCGTCTACACCGACCACGAGATCTTTGAACGCTACCAGCGATTCCGCCTCCGAGACGGGCTGGACAAGGCGCAAGCCATCACTTTGAAAGAGCTGAACTCCTTGCAAGTGGGCGACTACGTGACGCACATCGACCATGGCATCGGCAAGTTTGGCGGCCTGCAAAAAATTGACGTCCAAGGCAAGATGCAGGAAGCGATTAAATTGGTGTACAAGGATTCGGACATCCTCTACGTCAGCATTCATAGCCTGCATAAAATTGCCAAATTCAACGGCAAGGAGGGGGCGACTCCCGTGCTCAACAAGTTGGGCTCCCCCGCTTGGCAGGCGCTGAAAAAGAAGACGAAGACGCGGGTCAAGCAGATGGCCTACGACCTCATTCAACTCTACGCGAAGCGCAAAGAGGCCAAGGGATTTGGATTTGCCCCCGACACCTACTTGCAGCACGAATTGGAGGCCTCCTTCCAGTACGAAGACACGCCCGATCAGGAAAAGGCCACCGCGGACATCAAGGCGGATATGGAAAGCCCCATCGCGATGGACCGATTGATCTGCGGGGACGTGGGCTTCGGCAAGACGGAACTGGCGGTACGTGCGGCCTTTAAAGCGGTGGCGGACAGCAAGCAAGTGGCCGTGTTGGTGCCGACCACTATCCTGGCCTTCCAGCACTTCCAAACGTTTAAAAAGCGTCTGGAGGGCTTCCCGGCACGGGTCGAATACATCAACCGCTCCCGAAGTACCAAGGAGGTCAAGCAGATCGCCGAAGACCTGGCCTCTGGCAAAATCGACATCCTCATTGGCACCCATAAATTGGTGAGCAAAGAGCTGACGTTTAAAGATTTGGGCCTGCTTGTGATTGACGAGGAGCAGAAATTTGGCGTGAACGTCAAGGACAAGTTGAAGACCTTGAAGGTCAACGTGGACACGCTGACACTGACGGCCACCCCCATTCCGCGGACCTTGCAGTTTTCGCTGATGGCCGCGCGCGATTTGAGCGTGATGACCACGCCGCCGCCCAACCGCCAGCCGATTGAAACGCACGTGATGGGCTTTAATGAGGCGGGAATTCGGGACGCGCTGGCCTATGAATTGAGCCGAGGCGGCCAGGCCTTCTTCATCCACAACCGCGTCGAAAACATTCAAGAGGTGGCCGGCATGCTTCAACGCCTCCTGCCCGATGCCCGCATTGCCATTGGGCACGGCCAAATGAAGGGCCACGATCTAGAGGCCATCTTGCTGGACTTTATGGCGGGCGACTACGATATTTTGGTGAGTACGACTATTGTGGAAAGTGGTCTAGACGTTCCAAATGCCAATACCATGATCATCCACCAGGCGCACATGTTTGGCTTGAGTGACTTGCACCAAATGCGCGGCCGCGTGGGACGCTCCAACCGAAAGGCCTTCTGCTACCTCATCGCCCCACCCCTCGCCGGACTGCCCGAGGAATCCCGCAAACGCCTCCAAGCGTTGGAGCAGTTTTCGGACCTCGGTAGCGGCTTCAAAATTGCGCTTCGCGATTTGGAAATCCGAGGCGCCGGCGACCTCTTGGGCGCCGAACAATCCGGCTTCATCAACGACTTGGGCTTTGACACCTACCAAAAGCTGCTGGCCGAAGCCGTTGACGAACTCAAGAATGGCGAATTCAAAGACCTCTACAGCGACGTCCGCGGCGGCTGGGACCCCAAAGACCGCGACTGCCAGCTGGATACGGACCTCGAACTGCTCTTGCCCGACGCCTACATCAACTTTGTGGAGGAGCGATTGCGCATTTACCGCGAACTCAACGACCTCAAAACAGAAGGCGAACTCGAAACCTACTGCGCTGGTCTGGAAGACCGATTTGGCCCATTGCCCCGTCAAGCCCAGCAGCTTATGACGTCCCTCCGCCTGCGCTGGTTGGGACAAGCCCTTGGGTTTGAAAAAATTGTCCTCAAAGCGGGCAAAATGCTCTGCCACTTCCCCGAAGAGGCCCACGAAGCACCCCCTCAGGAGGTCCTTCTCCTCTTTTTGCAAAAGCTCCAAGCACAACCGCAACGCTTCCGTATGAAGCAAAAGGGACCCCGAATCAGTCTAGTGGTGGAATCCGTTCCCGGCGTTGACGAGGCTTTTGTACTTTTAAAGGACTGGACACCCGAGCCGTCCGAAACCCCTAACCCCTAAGGCTATGACTCCCGTTTTGCACGCAGAAGGCTTGCGAAAAACCTACCAATCCTTTGTCGCTTTGGAAGGCCTGGATCTGTCCATTCCGGAAGGTTCTATCTACGGCCTGCTCGGCCCCAACGGTGCAGGCAAGACCACCTTCCTGCGCATGGTGAACCAAATCATTGCGCCCGACAGCGGCCACCTCCGCTTTCAAGGCCAGGACATGACCCCTGCGCATGCCCGTAAAATCGGCTACCTGCCGGAGGAGCGCGGCCTCTACAAGAAAATGAAGGTGGGCGAACAAGCCCTCTACCTCGCCCAACTCAAGGGCATGGACCCCAAAGTTGCCAAGACCAAACTCAAGGAGTGGTTTGTGCGCTGGGAACTTCAGAGCTGGTGGGACAAGAAAGTGGAGGAACTCTCCAAGGGCCAGGCCCAAAAGATTCAGTTCATTACGACCGTCTTGCACGAACCCAAAGTGCTCATTTTTGACGAGCCCTTTAGCGGCTTTGACCCGGTCAATGCAACGCTCATTCGGGATGAAATGCTGCGCCTGCACCGCGAAGGCGCCACGATTCTGCTCTCCACCCACCGCATGGAAAGTGTCGAGGAATTGTGCAGCCACATCGCCCTACTCAACCACGGGAAAAAGGTCTTGGACGGTCGAGTTCAGGAGATCCGCGAAGCCCACCGCTCCAACACCTACCGCTTGGTGTTTCGCGGGGAGGCGCCCACCTTCCAGGTTCCAGCGGGCGTTCAGGTTAGCGAGGTCAGCGCGCATGCGGGCAGCGGCCACCAGGCAGTTACTGTCCAAGCGCCCGAGCCCATGGCCGGTCTGCTCATGCAGCAACTCGCCCCGCAATGCGACCCCATTTCCTTCGAAGAAGTGCTTCCGAGCATGAACGACATTTTCATTCAAAGCGTCCAAGCATGAGCCCATTCACCATTGTCGCCCAACGCGAATTCCTCTCCCGCGTCCGCAAGCGCACCTTCTTGCTGATGACCTTGTTGGGCCCCCTCTTTTTTGGCGCCCTGATTGTGGGACCCGCCCTCCTCAGTGAATACACGGAATCGCCCGACCAGCGCCTAATGGTCGTCGACCACTCCTTTCTCCTGGTGGGCACCGATCGCGTTGGAAAGGCTCAGCTAGACTACCTGAATCCCGATGAGTTCAGTGAAGCGCAAGCGCTGGAAGCCCTAAAGAACCGGGACGAATTTGACGGCCTGCTGTACCTGCCCCTTTCGGAAAATGCTGACCCCGACTTCATCTTGCGCAATGCGCGGCTCTACAACAAGAACGACGTGAGCTTGGACATCGTGGGCGACTTGGAAAACCACTTGGCCAGCGCGGCAACGGAAGAAAAACTAAAAATGCGCGGTGTGGATCCCGCTGTGGTGACGCAGGCGCAGACCCAGGTGAACATTCGGACCATGGATTTGACGGACGAAGGCGCGGAAGAAAGCGCCGTGGGCCTCAAGATGGCCATTGGCTTTGGGGCCGGCTTCTTCGTTTACATCTTCACCTTCCTCTACGCAGCCCAAATCATGCGCGGCGTCATTGAAGAAAAAACGTCCCGAATTGTCGAAGTCATCGTCTCCTCCGTCAAACCCACGCAGCTCATGCTCGGCAAGATCCTGGGCATTGCGGCAGTGGGTTTGCTGCAGTTTTTAATTTGGGTCGTACTGACGGGTACCATTCTCTTTGCCGTTTCGGCCACCGGGCTCTTGAGCCCTGACGCAGCCGAACTCGCCGCTAACCCCGGCATGGCCAGCTCTCCCATCCCCGCGGAAATCACGGGCACCCTCAAAGCCTTGAACCTCCCCCTGCTCGTCAGTTCATTCTTGGTCTACTTCTTGGGCGGCTACCTCCTCTACGGCGCATTGTTTGCCGCCGTGGGCGCGGCTGTAGACAGCGAAACGGACACCCAGCAGTTTATGCTGCCCTTGACCATGCCCTTGGTCTTGACTTTTGTGCTCGCCACGTCCATCATTGAGAACCCCAATGGCCCACTCGCCTTCTGGCTATCGGTCATCCCCTTCTCCTCACCCATTGCCATGATGATTCGCTTGCCCTTTGGTGTTCCCGGGCTCCAACTGGCTTTGAGCATGGGGCTTTTGGTCCTTGGCTTCCTCTTCACCACCTGGCTGGCTGGACGCATTTACCGCATTGGCATCCTCTCCTACGGCAAGAAGGTGACCTATGGCGACCTCTGGAAGTGGATTCGCATGAAACCGTAACTTAGTCCCATGGGCGTAAAAGAACTTCTAGACATCGTCGTCTTTCAATACGGCACCGTTGAAATCACCCTCTTTGAGGTCGTGCAAGTCGTCTTTATTTTGGCACTTGCCCGAACCATCACCTTCCTCATTCGCCGCCTCTTCAACCGTGCCGTCAAGCGCCGCCGGGTGGACCGCGGAACAGCCTATGCCCTGCGCCAGCTGATCAACTACGTCATTTGGATCATTACCATCCTCTTTACCTTGGATTTTTCAGGGGTCGAGGTCACGGTCATCCTGGCGTACTCGACCGCGCTCTTTGTGGGTTTAGGTCTAGGTCTGCAGGATACGTTTAAGGACTTCATTTCGGGCATTATTCTCTTGACCGAACGCAGCGTTACCGCCGGCGACATCATCGAAATCAATAACCTCGTGGGCAAAGTGAAAGAGGTCGGACTGCGTACCACCAAAGTGCTTACGCGCGACGACATCGCCGTCATCCTTCCCAACAGCCAGCTCACCAACCAAGGCGTCATCAACTGGAGCCACCAGCATGCCGCCACACGCTTTCATGTGGAAGTAGGCGTCGCTTACGGTTCCGATACCCGCTTGGTCGAAAAAGTTTTATTGGAATGCATGGCTGCCGCTGCCGATGTGGATGCTGAGCCCGCGCCTAGTGTACAGTTTCGCGATTTTGGCGACTCGTCCCTCCTTTTTCGCGCCAATTTCCACAGCAGCAATTTGTTCCGAATTGAATTCACCAAATCGGAGCTTCGCTTCGCGATCGATGCCGCCTTCCGGAAGCAGAATATCACGATCGCCTTCCCTCAAATGGACGTATGGATCAGAAATCAGGGGAACGCCTAGCCATCTTTGATTTAGGGACCAACACCTTCAATCTGCTCGTTCGCGACGCGGATGGTAGCTTGCTGCGCTCGGAAAAACTCCCCGTCAAACTGGGCGCCGGCGGATTGCGTTCGGACGAGATTTCTTCAGATGCCGAAGAACGCGCCATCGCCGCCATGCACCAGAACAAAGCGTGGGCTCAAGAGGCAGGGGCCTCCCGCGGCTACGCCTTCGCCACCTCGGCCATGCGCAGCACGCGCAACGGCGCGGACGTGGCGGCGCGCATTGAACGTGAGACTGGCATTCCCGTTAATATCATCGATGGCGACCAGGAAGCCGCATTTATCGCCGGAGGCGTGGCTCAGGCCTGGCCCGAACGCAACGAGCCCCGTCTCATCATGGACATCGGTGGCGGCAGCACGGAGTTCATTCTATTAGACGGCAGAGAGGTCCTCTACGCCGAATCCTTCCCCTTAGGTGTCACCCGTCTGGCGGAGCGCTTTCAGCCCTCCGACCCCATGAGGCCTGAGGATGTCGCGCGAATCAATGCTCACACCGACGCCTTGTTAGCGCCGCTCTGGACGTGGCTACAGCACGTACCCGCCACATGCCTTATC
>JALQUY010000249.1 GCA_023260615.1 Schleiferiaceae bacterium | reverse complement strand
CACATGTTTCGAGCGTCCTTCACCCCTGAAATTCGTGTCGAACTGTCTTCTCAAGAGGGCGCGATTGCCCTGCTAAGGGTGGCGGGGAGTTACACAAGGCGGGGTGGCCTTCGTCTCTACAGTACGGTATCCCAGAATGGGAACCGGGATTTCTGAGGTAAACAAGAGGGTTCCTATTTTCGACAGAGGAACTGGGTCCAAGCCCGAGATGCTCAGATCCGGTTCCCTGCGGGCTGACTTGAGTTTGATAGTATAGAGTGATCTTCCTGCGCGCGTCAGCGCGCAAGCTCCACGATTTTTCGTTATCTATGACTCACACTTCCCACTCGCCAGCTCGAGATTCGGCCAAGACCCTATACAGTACAGGGTAGGTAAACACACTGTCAAGGACACCAGGACCCAAGTAAGAGAGTTTCTATTTTTCTGGGAGAAACTGAGGCAAATGTCAAGATGGTTTCTATTTGTCCGGTTTCTATTTCACCGCGACGTACTGTACATCATTCGGATTGTTCCAAAGTTTCTCCTGCTGTGGGCATTTGCATGGGAGGTACAATGATCCTCGTGTCGGCACAAGTAGGGGCTCGCCCCGAATGGAAAGACGGGGGCCATCCCGCCTTGTATAACGCCCCGCCACAGTGGCTGCGAAAGAGACACCAAAGTCACCAAAAGGCTGTGGATGGGCCACGCCACAGTGGCAACGAATGAGACACCAAAGTCACCAAAGTGGATGTGACATCACGCCCCACGTACCGCTGCGCTACGCCCGACTGAGACTCTGGCGCCACAACCGGAAGCCACAGACCC
>JALQUY010000248.1 GCA_023260615.1 Schleiferiaceae bacterium | reverse complement strand
GACCCAGAACTCTACGGATTTAAGCACATTACGACCATTGACCCGGAGAACTTCGATATCATCATCCAAGGCATGGCGGACGTATTTGAATCGGGTACCGCTCGTGCCTCCCGCCTGGAGGGATTGCCCATGGCGGGCAAAACGGGTACAGCCGAAAACCCTCACGGTCAGGACCATTCCATCTTTATGGCTTTCGCCCCTGTCGAAAACCCCAAAATTGCTTTAGCCATTATCGTTGAAAATGGCTACTGGGGCTCTCGCTGGGCTGCCCCAATAGCCAGCCTCATGATGGAAAAGTACATCCGCGGTGAAATCAGCCGACCTGCCCTGGAGCAGACGATGGTCGAAGGCAATTTGCACGGCGAGTACCGAGTCCACAGTGTAAAAACCGAACTACCCCCCTATTGATATGCGGACTCAAAGCGGTTGGTTTGGCAAGCTAGACGGTCTCACCGTAGGACTCTTCACCTTCTTGGTGGTGTTTGGCTGGATGAACATCTATGCCACCGTCAATCCCGAACTCGATGGCTTTGGCTGGGATTGGAACAACGAAGCCGGGCGCCAATTGATGTTCATGGGCATGAGTGGTTTACTCATCTTCGTAGTCCTTTTGAGCGACGGGCGTCTCTATGAAGTGCTCACGGTCCCCATTTACATCGTCACCTTGCTCCTACTGCTGGCCGTTCTCGCAGTAGGTAAAGAAGTGGGAGGTAACAAGAGTTGGTTAGCCATTGGCAGTTTTGGATTGCAACCGTCCGAATTTGCCAAACTTGGCACCGCCCTCATGACGGCACGCCTGCTATC
>JALQUY010000247.1 GCA_023260615.1 Schleiferiaceae bacterium | reverse complement strand
AGATCGGGACGATCCGAAGGACACCACCTACAGCTTCAAGAACCCCGGCATCGAGCAGCTTCGCTCGGACTGGGAAGGCTTCATTGGCGGCAAGCACGGCTGGAATGATTGAACGCAACTATCAACACGAACGGAGTAATAGCATGAACCTAACACCATCAGAAGCCGCAGCTCGTCTGCGTACCACCATCGGCACCTTGTCCAACTGGCGAGTGCGGGGCGAAGGCCCTCGTTACATCAAGCTGGGCCGCAAAGTGCTCTACCCGCTGGCTGAGATCGAGGCTTTCGAGCAACGCCATCTGCGCGACAACACAGCACAGAACGTAGCTTGACGGCCCGCAGCGCAACTGGTGGCAGCTACCTAGCTGCTACCTGTTGTTTTTTATCCACTGCCTGATTTTCGATAACCGCTTGATTTTATTGGTGCCGGTTGAGGGATTCGAACCCCCGACCTACTGATTACAAATCAGTTATTGTGAAATAACTCAACATCACTGGGTAGCACGAATCCTTTGCAAAACAATTTGCTTGTGATAGTATCAATCACTCGCAACCACGCAAAGTCATTTTTTACTGCTACCTGTATGCTACCTGAAGCCACCCCCGAAGAATGGCGAGTGATCGCCCAAGCGCCCAACTACATGGTGTCTGATTTGGGTCGAGTTCGCTCGATCAAGTTCAGAAGTTCCGGGGTAATACGCGCGCAATTAAATGACGGAAGCGGATACCTAAAGGTGTCCTTGCAGGTGAACGGAAAGACAAAGACCTTTTTCACCCACCGGCTGGTAGCTGCTGCGTTCTGCGCCA
>JALQUY010000246.1 GCA_023260615.1 Schleiferiaceae bacterium | reverse complement strand
AGCAATCAGTTAGAAGTAAGAAGGACGATTTAAAATTGGTCAATAAGTAGGTAAAGGTGCATAGCTCTTACTGCTGTCATTTTTTTTTAATATTATATATAGGTAAGCCTGATAAATTAGAGTCTCGTAGCTCAGCTGGTTAGAGCGCTACACTGATAATGTAGAGGTCGGCAGTTCGAGCCTGCCCGAGACTACTTTTTTTTAAGAGGAAATTTTGGGAGGTTTTACCGTATATAGAGGAAAATTCTAGGAGCTGGGGTTCCACTAAGCTAATCAGATGGCTAGGGCCTATAGGACTAGATTAGGGGGGATTAGCTCAGCTGGCTAGAGCGCTTGATTTGCATTCAAGAGGTCATCGGTTCGACTCCGATATTCTCCACGATTCTATAGAGGGAAGTTTTAAGGAGTAAAAGCACGGTTATCCAATGGTGTTTTTAGTACTTTCTTTTCTTGATTATTAGAAAGACGTTCATTGACATATTGAATAGATACAAATAAGTATCGAACTAATTTTCTTTACGGGATTGTAATGATTTTGTAGAGAGAAGAGGTTCAATACGAGCAAAGAATATATAGAGAAGTAAATTTTTTAGAAACAATTTCATAGAGAAAGAGTAAAAAAGTTACGATAGGCTAATTAAGGGCGTATGGGGAATGCCTAGGCTCTCAGAGGCGAAGAAGGACGTGATAAGCTGCGAAAAGCTGCGGGGATCAGCACATATGATATGATCCGCAGATATCCGAATGGGGCAACCCACTAGTTTGAAGAACTAGTATCCTTAACAGGAGGCAAACCCGGGGAACTGA
>JALQUY010000245.1 GCA_023260615.1 Schleiferiaceae bacterium | reverse complement strand
CAACTATTTGGTAAGGTTCATTGCTTTGTTATTAGAACGGGATCGACGAGGCTCGAACTCGCAACTTCCGCCGTGACAGGGCGGTGCTCTAACCAATTGAACTACGACCCCTTATACTGATTATCTTAATGACATGATCTAATTTTATTATTTTTTTGTCAATAATAAACTGTTAAATTAGGAGAGGAAGAGATTCGAACTCTCGGTACAATTGACTCGTACACCGGATTAGCAATCCGGCGCTTTCGACCACTCAGCCACCTCTCCTTTTATATTCAACTAATGTAAATATTACATTAAAATTAGTCAAAATAGAAGAAAAATAATATTTTTTTAACTGTAAGTGGCTCAGGCGGGATTTGAACCTGCGACCTTGGGCTTATGAGTCCCCTGCTCTAACCACTGAGCTACTAAGCCTTACTCCAATAAATATTATCACTTAAATAGACCTGAATCAACACAATTTCTTTTTTTATACTTAATTAGAATAATTGGTGAGAAATTTCCATATTTTGAATAATAAAAAATATTCTTATTTTGAAAGTCGAAAAGAAAAGATAAAAATAGTAGAATAGTAATAAATCAAGTATTTATTATACGTACAAAATAATCAAATATATGCCTACTTTTTGGGAAAATGTTTTGCGGTTTCCAAGGTTTTTCATATCTTCAGTCATTGGACTGGTGCTTATAATATTTGGTCCTTTTCTAAACTTATTACGTAAGCCACAAACTGCTATCGTTTTTTTTACCATTTTTGGTGGCTTGATCTTGTTTTTAGACATTACGCTAAAGGCTATGTTGAATT
>JALQUY010000244.1 GCA_023260615.1 Schleiferiaceae bacterium | reverse complement strand
GCAAGGCAGGTGTAGGCATGGAGCAGGAATCCACCGCGGACACGTTCAAGTTTGACTCCGACTTCTAAGCTGCCCTCTTATGATGCATGTACTAAAGCGCGATGGCCGCAAGGAAGCCATCAAGTTTGATAAAATCACGGCCCGAATCCAGAAACTCTGCTATGGGTTGAGCCCATTGGTGGACCCCGTGGCCGTGGCCATGCGTGTCATTGAAGGCCTATACGATGGCGTGACCACGTCGGAGCTTGATAGCTTAGCAGCTGAAACAGCGGCGTCCATGACGGTGCGCCACCCGGACTTCGCCCTCTTGGCCGCGCGTATTGCCGTGTCCAATCTCCACAAGAACACGAACAAGTCGTTCACGGAGACCATGCGAGACCTGCACCAATACGTCAGCCCTAAAACGGGTTTGGCGGCACCATTGATTGCGGATGACGTGATGGAGATCATCGAGGCGAACAGCGAACTGTTGGACTCAACGCCCATCTACGACCGCGATTTCAACTACGACTACTTCGGGTTCAAGACCTTAGAGCGCTCCTACCTGTTGCGCACCAACGGCGAAATTGCCGAACGCCCCCAGCAGATGCTGTTGCGCGTAGCCATTGGCATCCACAAAGAAGACATTCAAGCTGCGGTGGAGACCTACGACGGCATGTCCAAAGGTCTCTACACGCACGCTACTCCTACGCTCTTCAACGCAGGTACGCCCAAGCCTCAAATGTCTAGTTGCTTCTTGCTCCAGATGCAAGACGACAGCATTGACGGCATCTACGATACCCTCAAGCAGTGCGCCAAGATCAGCCAAAG
>JALQUY010000243.1 GCA_023260615.1 Schleiferiaceae bacterium | reverse complement strand
CAAGCGAACCTTACCGAAGTCCAAACCGTCGATATCAACAAGCTCAGAGAAGATCAACGACAATGTCGCAGATGGGTATAGGTAAGTGTTATTTGCTACAGGAAGAGTAGATGATTGGTCACGACGAGCAGTCAAATCAACGAACAAGAAGTTCTTGTATCCGAAAGAAGCCTGTCCGAAGATACCGTCAACACCGATCTGGTATTCGCTCTCACCTGGAGCAGCTGGAGCAGCTACAGAGTTGCTCAAAGCGTAAACGCCAGGAACAACCAAACCACCGTTAGTTGCAGCACCGATAGAGCTGAATGAAGTACGACGTGAGTTGTAACCCAACATACCCGCAAAAGAAATTTCACCGTCAGTACCAAAGTACTTGTTCCAGTTCAAGAACAAATCGTTGTTACGCTCAGTGAAGTTGCGGTTATTGCGAGAGTAACGGCTAACATCTACAGAAGATACTGCGATGCGCTCTTCACGCAATTCTGAGTAAGTATCGGCAGACATACGGCCTGTCAATTTCAACCAGTCGTTAATTTGGTATTCTGCCATGATGTTACCAATGATACGGTTACGCGTATCAGTTGAGTAGTTCTCAAGAGCAGAGAAGTAGAAGTTATCGAAGTAGTGCGGCTTGTATGGAGCAGCAGCACCGTAACCATAAGGGTTCCAAGTGATGTTCTGCTTGGTATCCATGTAGTAGTTCTTCTGGTGTTCCATGTTAGTTAACACGTTGAACCACTGACGGAACGATTGGTTAGGGTTACGTGAATCGTAACCAGTACCGTAACGTCCTTTACCATCCTGCTTCACGTAG
>JALQUY010000242.1 GCA_023260615.1 Schleiferiaceae bacterium | reverse complement strand
ATGAGTTGCCTTCTGGGCGTTCCACCCATTGGACGGAAAAGTGCGCTGTATGTTCGGCGCCGAGCGATGGGATCGGTTCTGTCGGCTCAAGGGTCTCCAGTACCTCAAGCAGGCTCGGCCCATGGTAGTCGGCCCAGCCTGGTTCGCTGCTAACCACGTTGTACCCGGCCAGTGCCGACACGGGTAAAACGGCTTTTGGCGTGACGCCAGCGGCGACACAGAACGCTTGAAGTGCCGCCTTGATGGCGTCAAAGGCTCGGTTAGGGGATGCCACGGCATCAAGCTTGTTGACGGCAAAAATGACTGTGGGGACACGCAGCAGTTGCAACAGCAGGGTGTGCCGCCGGGTTTGTGGAAGCAGGGTGCAGTCGCTACTTTGCCAGTCGATTTTTGTGGCGTCGACCATCACAACGGCGGCATCTGCGTGACTGGCTGCTGTGACCATGTTGCGCGTGTATTGCTCGTGACCAGGGGTGTCGCCGATGATGAATTTCCGGGCGGGGGTTGAAAAATAGCGCCAAGCCACGTCGATCGTGATGCCCTGCTCGCGCTCGGCCTGCAGGCCGTCAGTAAACGCAGCGAGATCAGGGGCATCCGCTGTGCCACCCTTGGTACTGGCATGAGAGGCACTGGCCAATTGATCAGCCAAAATGGCTTTGCTGTCTAACAGCAGACGACCAATCAAGGTGCTTTTGCCGTCATCGACCGAGCCGCATGTGATGAATTTAAGTGTGTTCATTGGGAGGATCCTGTGCTGCCGAGTGCTGGGTTGGTAAATTTAAAAGTAGCCCTCTGCCTTGCGCTTCTCCATGGAGGCTTCAGA
>JALQUY010000241.1 GCA_023260615.1 Schleiferiaceae bacterium | reverse complement strand
CGATGGGACGAGGGAATCCACTGGTAGCCCTTGCGGCCGTTCGAGACGACCACGCCGAGGCCCGGCCAGGGAAGGTGGAAGCCGTAGGCACGCTCCTTCGTGACCGACAGCTCCGCGAAGACCTTCTTGCGGGTGGCGACGGCCACGGCCGGATCGTGGTCGAAGTCGATGAACCAGTTCGGGTCCTCGAGCATCAGCACGTGGTTGTGGGCGAGGTCGGAGAGGTGGAGCAGCGAATCCTGCCCGTCCTTGATGCGGTAGATCGCGTGGCCCGCCGTGTGGCCTGGCGCGGCGATGATCGTGATCGCCCCGTTGAGGATCTGGTCGCCGTCCTTATGCACCACCAGGTTGGGCTGCAGCGTGTCGAAGCCGTTGCGCACCATCTTGATCAGCCCCGGGATGTCGTCGGTCCGGTGCGACTCGGAGAAGTCCGGCTTCGCCGCGCGCCAGAAATCCAGTTCCGACTGCAGCACGTGGACCGCCGCGTTCGGGAAGAGGATCTTGTTGCCCTGGAAGAAGCCCCCGATGTGGTCGGAGTGCGAGTGGCTCAGCAGCCCGTGGGTCACGTCCTCGGGCTTGATCCCGATCGTCTCGAGCGCGTCGGCCAGCCAGCCCCAGTTCGCGTTCTTGTTGTAGGCGCCGAAGCCCGCATCGACGATCACGACCTCCTTGCCGAGGCGGAGCACCAGCACGTTGATGTAGAGCGTCACGTCGTCCGGGCGCTCGCCCAGGTCCTTGAGCGCCTGGGTCATCTCGGGGCGCTTGGCCGGCGGCCACATCTTGTTGGAGACGCATTTGCCGAAAGTGCCCCAGCCGTCGCTGATGGACCAAGCCTCG
>JALQUY010000240.1 GCA_023260615.1 Schleiferiaceae bacterium | reverse complement strand
GTACTTCCAGCGATCAACGTAAACGACTCTGTAACGAAGTCGAAGTTCGACAACAAGTACGGTTGTCAAGAATCTGCAGTAGATGCGATCCGTCGTGCTACTGATGTGATGATTGCAGGTAAAGTTGCGGTTGTTGCCGGTTACGGTGATGTAGGTAAGGGTACTGCGGCATCATTGCGCGGTGCAGGTGCTCGTGTGATTGTGACTGAGATCGATCCTATTTGTGCCTTGCAAGCAGCCATGGACGGCTTCGAGGTGAAGCGCATGGAGAATGCTATTCCACGTGCTCAGATCGTTGTTACGGCTACCGGTAATAAAGACATCATCACTGAAGAACACTTCAAGTTGATGAACGATAAGACCATCGTTTGTAATATCGGCCACTTCGACAACGAGATCGACATGGCATGGTTGAATGGTGCGTACGGCGATACTAAGGTGGTGATCAAGCCACAGGTGGACCTATATAATGTAGAAGGCAACGAGATCATCGTATTGGCAGAAGGCCGTTTGGTGAATCTAGGTTGTGCTACCGGTCACCCGTCGTTTGTAATGTCAAACAGCTTCACCAACCAAGTTTTGGCACAGTTGGAGTTGTGGAACCACAGCGACAAGTACGAGAACAAGGTGTACACGCTTCCTAAGCACTTGGATGAGAAAGTAGCCGTCTGCACTTGGAGAAGATTGGTGTGGAGCTAGAGACGCTTCGTAAAGACCAAGCGGACTATATCGGTGTGAAGGTTGAAGGACCGTTCAAGCCAGAACACTACAGATACTAAGAACTAGTCATAAGGAAGCCGCTTCAAACAGAAGTGGCTTCTTTTTTGGCATAGTTTT
>JALQUY010000023.1:13269-16814 GCA_023260615.1 Schleiferiaceae bacterium | reverse complement strand
GTAGCCGCCCATCACTTCCTGCTGCTTCAGCAAGCGACGCTCCCCGGTGCGCATGTTGTACTCATAGGTGGAAGCGGGCGTCACCAAAGAGGTATAGCCGTAGCGCATCCACTCCGTGTCTTCGGTAGGGTTGCTCCCTGCGTAAAGGGTATAGGTCTCTTCGGGCTGATCAATTTCAAACGGCGCCGAACCGTCCCAAGGTCGCACCACCAGGCGAACCAGTCCCTTCGTGCGTTCCTCTGTGACCATGAAGTCTTTGAACAGCTCCATGCCTTCCAGCAGGACATCCGAACGGTGCTCCAAAACGGGGGTCCAAGAAGAAGGCTGCTCGAGAGGCGCTTTGAAGAGGGCATAGTTCTTACGGCCGTCGATGTTGCTTCGGATGTACCAGCTATCGCCAAAGTGGCTCGCCCCGTATTCCACGCCCATTTCACGCGGGCGGAGTACCTGAAAGGCCCCCGTTGGCTCATCTGATTCCAGGTACCACAGCTCATCCACATCCGTCGCACCCGTGGCGATGTGAATGAAGCGCTTCGACTTGGAGCGGTAGACCCCGCAGGAGAACGTCTCATCTTTCTCGTGGTAGACCAGTTCTGGTTCAGCGCTGCTTCCCAACTTTTGGCGCCAAATTTTATCCACGCGAAGCGTGACACTGTCCTTGGTGGCATAGAAAAAGGTTTCTCCATCTGCCGCCCAGGCAAATCCTCCGGAAGTTCCCGGCACTTCGTAGTCCCAGGTCGTTTGGGTGGCTAGATCGACAAAGCGCAAGGTGTACAATCGACGGCTGACAAAGTCCACGCCGTAGGCCATACGCTGATGGTCTGCCGTGAGGTGAATGCCCGAAACCTGGCAATACGCATGACCCTCTGCTAAGGTATTGACGTCCAAAATACAGGTCTCTTCGGCGTCCATACTGCCTTGGCGTCGGTAGTACTTGGGATACTCCAGGCCTTTCTCAAAACGCGTTTGGTACCAGTAGCCGTCCATCTGTACCGGAACACTAGCATCGTCCGGGTTCAGGCGGCTTTTCATTTCCTCGAAAAGCTCAGCCTCCAGGGCACTCAAGCCTTCCATTCCAGCCTCACGGTAGCGATTTTCTTCCTCCAGATAAGCGATTACCTCCGGGTTTTCACGTTCGTTGAGCCAGTAATAGGGGTCTTGACGAACATCCCCATGCATCTCCATGGCATGGGCTTTTTGAATGGCTTTGGGTTCCAGCATGGATTCGGACGTTGAACAGGATAGGGTTAACAGCCCAAAAAGGCCGAAAAACGCAAGCCTACGCATCATTTTTGTTGTTTGAGCACACGGTTAAGTCCCTCTCGAGAGGGGCCGTGCTGCGGATTGAGGGTGAGCGCTTGCCGGTAATCCTTTTCCGCATTGGCCGCATCGCCACCGCGTTCCCAACAGAAAGCCCGACCGTAGTAGGCTCTGTAGTTGATTTCACGTGCTTGAATAGACGAGGTGAAATGCGTGCGAGCCTCACTCAGCATGCTCAATTCCAAATGGATATAGCCCAGATTGTAGAAGGCCTCGGCATCCGTGGGGTCAAGCTGCGTGCATTTCGTGAAAGCCTCAATAGCACCGTTGTAGTTCCCCACACCCAGGTGGTACATGCCCATTTTGTAGTAGGTACGGGCATTTTCAGGTTGCAATTCCAGTAAGCGGTTGTAGTAGCTCAATGCCAAGGGGTCGCCTTTTGCCGCAGTGAGTACCCCCGCCATATCGATGGCTGCTACGTACTCGTTGTCAAGGTCAATGGCCTTCTGGATGTAGGAGAGCGCCATAGCGGTATCCCCTTTGCTATCGCGAATGTTCAACCCTTTGATGAAGTACGCAGTGGCTTCATTGGGACTTAGCTCAATGACTTTATTGATGAGTTCCAGACTCTTGTCGTATTCCATCACCATGGAGTAGAGTTCGGCCAATTTCAGTCGGCATTCCGTTTCCGAAGGATGCTCTGCGATACAGCGCTGCCAGGCGTCTCGCGCCACACGAGACTGGTTAGTGAGGTACTGTACTTCCCCGTACATCAACCACCCATCGTGGTGCGTAGAGTCTAATTCCAAAATGGCTTGCGCATCCGCTAAGGCATAGGGCAAGTTGGCTCCATCCATGTACCGACGTGCGCGAAGGCTCAGCGCAAAAACATCATTGGGGTGCTCCGCCAAGTAGGTATTCAAACTATCTGAATCCACCGTTGCCGCATCAACAGCAGCTCCTTCCTCCGGACTTCCCGAAGTACAGGCTACCATAGCCAGCAAAAGGCCGATCCACAAAAAGTGCTTAGCCATTCTGGAGGGTTGCGATAATCTTCTGTTCGATTTCATCCGCCAACTCGGGGTTGTCCCGCAAAACGCCTTTGACGCCCTCGCGGCCTTGACCCAATTTGGTCCCATCGTAGCTAAACCAGCTTCCACTCTTCTGGATAACCTCGTACTGAGTGCCCAAATCAATGATTTCACCCATTTTAGAGACGCCTTCTCCGTAGAGGATGTCAAACTCTGCCACACGGAAAGGAGGGGCTACTTTGTTTTTAACCACCTTCACTTTCGTCCGGTTGCCAATGACGTTCTCTCCATCCTTAATTTGCGTTGAACGACGGATGTCCAAACGCACCGAAGCATAGAACTTCAACGCATTACCACCCGTGGTAGTCTCAGGATTGCCAAACATCACCCCAATCTTTTCACGCAATTGGTTGATGAAAATGCAGGTGCAATTGGTCTTGGCGATGGTTCCGGTCAATTTGCGCAGAGCTTGAGACATCAAGCGTGCATGGAGGCCCACTTTACTATCACCCATATCGCCTTCAATCTCTGCCTTGGGAGTAAGGGCAGCTACCGAGTCAATAACAATGAGGTCAATGGCGCCCGAACGAATCAAGTTGTCGGCAATTTCCAGTGCCTGCTCACCGTTATCCGGCTGAGAGATGATTAGATCTTCCGTGTTAACGCCTAGCTTCTCCGCGTAGAAACGGTCAAACGCGTGCTCCGCATCAATGAAGGCTGCGATACCTCCCGCTCTTTGCGCTTCTGCAATCGCGTGAAGGGTGAGCGTGGTCTTACCGGACGATTCAGGTCCGTAAATTTCAATGACACGACCGCGGGGATAGCCACCAATGCCGAGGGCCACATCCAAACCCAAAGAGCCCGAGGGAATCACTTCCACCTCTTCCACCGCATCGTCGCCCATGCGCATGACAGCCCCTTTTCCATAGGTTTTGTCCAGTTTATCCATGGTAAGCTTGAGGGCTTTCAATTTGGCTTCTTTATCTGAGCTCATGAGCGATCGGTATTAAGACGTTAAAAGTGTGAAAATGGGATCCGCAGATCGTTCCTCAAATGTAGGAAACCCGTTCCAGCTTACCCGACGCGAAACGCATCTAAGCGACTAAAAACGGGCCCTAAGAGCGGTCCTGTTGAAAAGTTTAGCCGTTGAGTATTTGGCCCGCGCTGTCCTTGGTGTCGACTTTATCTAAAATGCGCTCCAACGTGCCGTCCGTGCCGATGACGAAGGTCTCGCGGTACACGCCATCGTACTCG
>JALQUY010000023.1:5758-13172 GCA_023260615.1 Schleiferiaceae bacterium | reverse complement strand
TATCGACTTTATCTAAAATGCGCTCCAACGTGCCGTCCGTGCCGATGACGAAGGTCTCGCGGTACACGCCGTCGTACTCGCGGCCCATGAATTTCTTTCGGCCCCAAACGCCGTAGGCATCGATAACCTTACGGTCCTCATCCGCGATCAACGGGAAGGGCAAGCTGTACTTGTCTACAAATTTGGCATGCTTCTTTACCGAATCGGGCGAAACGCCCACAATAGCATAGCCGGCATTCAGCAGATCCTGNTAGCCGTCCCGGAAGGAACAAGCCTCTGCCGTGCACCCGGGGGTGTCATCCTTGGGATAGAAGTAGAGCACAATTTTCTTGCCGGCAAAGTCTGCTTTTGAAATCGCGTTGCCGTGTTGATCGAGTCCGGAAAAATCAGGAGCGGGGTCGCCCACCTTTAAATGTGTCATATCTGTTTGAATGAAGTGAGAAATTTCTTGCAATCTAAACGACGTAGCCGTTTCCTTTGTTCCCATGACCAAAAAAGAAAAAGCCGCCTACGTCATTGAGGAACTTGAGCGACTCTATCCCGAAACGCCTATCCCTTTGGACCATGAAGATGCGTTTACGCTGCTGGTTGCGGTGGTGCTTTCGGCCCAGTGTACGGATGCGCGCGTGAATACAGTCACCCCTACCCTCTTTGCCAAGGCCCGAACCCCCCAAGCGATGGCGGCCCTGAGCGTGGAGGAGATTGCGGAGATCATTCGGCCCTGCGGTCTTACCCCGATGAAGTCCAAGGGCATTCATCAGTTTTCGAAGATGATTTTGGAACTGCACGGAGGTGAGGTGCCCCAAAGTTTTGAAGCCCTGGAAGCTATGCCCGCAGTGGGTCACAAGACGGCCAGTGTGGTCATGAGCCAAGCATTTGGGGTCCCGGCCTTTCCGGTGGACACCCACATTCACCGTTTGATGTACCGTTGGGGTCTAACGAATGGCAAAAGTGTGGAACAGACCGAAAAAGACGCCAAAGCGCTCTTCCCGCGAGAGCTCTGGAACAAACTCCACCTTCAAATCATTTTCTACGGCCGAGAATACAGCCCCGCTCGCGGCTGGTCCTTGGAGAAGGATTTCATTTCCGCCAAAATTGGCCGCGCTTCCCTGTTGAAGACGCTGAAGTAAGGGTGCTGGGCGCCATCGGCGCTCGACATCGGCCCATCCTAGCTCCCAATCCCCCAATCTGCGCCGCAGGCGTACCCCAAACTGCGCCGCAGGCGCTTGCCATCGGCGCAAATGGCACAAAAAAAAGCGGCCCGTTTCCGGGCCGCTTCCTTTTTCAGAGGACTGAACTCCTTAGAGTACAGACAACTTCATGGTCTTCACATCGTTGCCCTTCTGAACACGTACCATGTACATGCCAGCGTTGAGGTCACCGATGAAGATAGAAACGTTAGCGTCAGCGCGAACTACCTCAGACTTCATCACCTTACCGGTCAAGTCTACGATAGATACGTTGTGCTCACCTACAGCCATGCCGAAGTCCAAGTTGATGAACTCAGAAGCAGGGTTGGGAGACAGAACGATTTGCTCCAAAGCCTCTTCGTCTACGCCGATGCCCATACAAGCAGCTGCAGAAGACGCGGGGCAGTGAATGCCACGGATCCAAAGGTTGTTGAAGCTCAAAGAACCAGAGTAGCCAGAGTACCAGCTGCCCAAAGCGGCCAAGTACATGTATCCTGAACCTGCAGATTTAGCCCACGTTTGGTCGTTGCGGATAGCCAGGTAGTTAGCACCTTGGTTGTTGTACATCGTCAAGTTGTAGAAGTAGGCACCTTTAGAAAGCTCCAAGTCTACACCGCGGCCCGTGTTGGGGTCTGTGAAGTCGAAACGAACGAAGCCTTGCGCAGTATCAGCAGCCGTGATGACTTTCTGACCGTAAGCGACCAACTTGTTCGCGTCCCAACCTCCGTTGTTGCCCAAGAAGGCAGACGAGTCGTACACAGACAATTCCAAGATGGCACCAGACCGGGTCAAAGAGCTCAAGTACACCTTAGAACCGAACAACATTTCGTCGTCGACGAGGTCGTGGCGGTTACACATTTGGGCACCGTCACCCCACTGCGTGGTGTTGGTAGAAGCACCGATGCTGTTATCCCAGCTGTTGAAGTCCATAGACATCAAAGAGTCGTTCACGTACATCGTGGTCGTGTCAGAGTAGACAGACACAGAGTCAGACAACAAACCGTATACAACGCTGTAGGCACCGTTCGCAGAAGGCGTCCAAGCCGTAGAGTAGGTATTCAATGAGTTGTAGTTGGCCGTGTCACCCGCAGGCAAGCTAGAGATGGTAGCAGAGTTGATGGTCTGAACCAAGGTCGTGCCGTCGTAAATCTTCATTTGAAGCTTCACGTTGGTTTGAGCGTTCGTACCAGAGTTGATGGCGTTACAGTCAAAGGTTACACCACGTGCCTGCTTCAACGTTTGGATACCCATCTTGGCAGAACCAGAAGCGCCTGGGCCGAAGATGATGTCCTGGGCAGGAGCACCTTGCCAAGCAGTGAACGCCAAACGGTTAGGAGGCGTATTCACGATAGAGATGTCGTCGATGTTCCAGAAGTAGTAGTCACCGTCAAAACGGAAACGGATCTTCACGTTGGATTGACCACCGATGTAGCTACCCGCTTGGATGACTACAACGTCATTGGTAGCCGTAGAGCTGTTAACAGAAATACCGCTGTTCAAGGTCACGGAGTATGCCCACGTGGTACCGCCGTCCGTAGAGAAGTCTACGTAGGTAGCGGGAACCGCTTGTGAACCACCTGGACCAGCAAAGCGGCGGTAGTATTGCGTGAAGATCAAGTCTACTACGGAGTAGCTAGACAAGTTGATAGATTCCGTGATCAATTCAGCAACGTGAGGAGCTGCAGCGATACCGTTGCCGAAGTTGCCGGCGATACCTGCGTTGTCCAAGAAGTCAGAATCGAATACTACGAAACCATTCGAAGCGGTCGCAGAGGCGATAGGAGTCTGTGAAGACAAGTACGCGCCACGTGAACCCACCGTGTTGTTGGGGGTCGTGCTGGGACCACGGTATTCCCACTTGGCGTCAGGATCGGACGTACCGTTAGCGGTACCGTAGTTCAACCAGGTGGTAGGAATGCCGTTGGCGAAGTCTTGCGACCAAACGGGCGTTTCAGCGCCGTAGAAAGCCGCCAACTGAGCAGGATTGAGGTGACGCACAGGCGCATCTTCGTTCATGCGAACGTTGGGGGCCGTACGCTCCACATTCTGACCGAATGCAGCCACAGAAAGGGCGGCAGCAGCGGCGAAAAGCGTAAGTTTTTTCATGCTTGAGATGGATTGTTTTTGTGAAGTTTCAATATTACGATAGAAAACGCGAAGTTTTTCACGCAGAATAGGCTTCGATGGGCGCGCATGTGCAAACGAGGTTTCGGTCCCCGTAAGCGTCGTCCACGCGACGCACAGCGGGCCAAAACTTGTTCTCCGCCAATTCCGCCAAGGGGAATGCCGCCACTTGACGTGAATACGGCATGTCCCACGTGTCATTGGCCACCATAGCCAAGGTATGTGGGGCGTTCTTCAAGGGGTTGTTGTCCTTGGGAAGGGTGCCCGCAGCAATTTGGTCGATTTCCGCCTTGATCGTGAGCATGGCGTCGCAGAAGCGGTCCAGTTCGGCCAAAGATTCTGATTCCGTAGGCTCCACCATAACGGTTCCAGCCACGGGGAAGCTCACGGTAGGTGCGTGGTAGCCAAAGTCCATCAAACGCTTGGCGATGTCGGTGACTTCAATGGCCGCATCGCGTTTGAACGGACGGCAGTCCAAGATCATTTCGTGAGCACAACGGCCGTTCTCCCCCGCGTACAGCACGGGATAGGCGCCTTCCAAGCGGCTCTTGATGTAATTGGCGTTGAGGATGGCGTACTTGGTGCTGTTGACTAAGCCTTTGGCACCGAGCATCTTGATGTAGCCGTAGCTAATCAGCAAAACCAAGGCAGAACCGTAAGGAGCCGCTGATACGGGGCCGATGGCCTGTGAACCCCCGACTTGGTGGGTGGGGTGGGTGGGCAAGAAGGGCGCCAAATGGGCCTTCACACAGATCGGACCTACGCCAGGACCGCCGCCGCCGTGAGGGATGGCAAAGGTCTTGTGGAGGTTCAAGTGGCAAACGTCCGCACCAATGTTGCCGGGGGAGGTCAATCCCACCTGCGCATTCATGTTGGCACCGTCCATGTACACTTGGCCGCCATGGGCATGAATAATAGACGTTGCGTCTTTCACTCCGGCCTCGTACACTCCATGCGTAGAAGGATAGGTAATCATCAAACAGCTCAAGGTGTCCGAATACGTTTCCGCCTTCGCACGCAAGTCGTCGAGATCGATGTTGCCTTTCTCGTCACACGCCACGACGACCACGTCCATTCCGGCCATCACCGCGGAAGCCGGGTTGGTGCCGTGGGCAGACGAAGGAATCAACGCCGTTTTGCGGTGGAAATCCCCATTGGCATGGTGGTAGGCACGAATCACTAAGAGGCCAGAGTACTCGCCTTGGGCACCTGAGTTTGGCTGCAAGGTCGTTGCGTCAAAGCCAGTCACTTCGGCGAGGTCACGCTCAAGCGAGGTGATGATTTCGAGGTAGCCTTCGGCCTGGTTGAGAGGCGCAAAGGGGTGAATATTTCCAAACGATGGCCAGCTGAGGGGGAGCATTTCGGACGCTGCATTCAGCTTCATCGTGCAAGATCCCAGAGGAATCATCGAATGGTTCAGGGCGATGTCGCGGCGCTCCAGCTTCTTGATGTAGCGCATCATTTCCGTTTCCGAACGGCACGACGAGAAGATGGGGTGCGTCAAGTACGCAGTGTTGCGCGCCAAACCGGCGGGGAGCTGCGTTTCACCCAAGGCAAAAGTGACCGTAGCCGCCCCCTTCGCTGCTGCCAAAGCATCGACCAAGGCCTGGGCATCGGCCGCGTTCATCACTTCATTCGTCGAAATCAAAATGCCGTGCTCACTGAAGCCCACGTTGATCTCAGCAGCCTCGGTGGCCTGCTTCACGGCGGCCTTGAGCGCGGCATCTCCTTCGAGGTGCAAGGTGTCAAAGAACTGGCTGTTTAGCTGCGTGTAGCCCAGCGCTTTCACGGCAGCCGCCAGACCGGTGGCTTTCTGGTGAATGCTGGTGGCAATGCGCTTGAGGCCATCGGGACCGTGGTAGACCCCGTACATGCCCGCCATGACGGCGAGAAGCACTTGCGACGTACAAATGTTGGACGTGGCGCGGTCGCGCTTGATGTGCTGTTCGCGCGTTTGGAGCGCCATGCGGAGGGCGGGACCGCCGTCCGTGTCAATGGTGCGGCCGATAATGCGGCCGGGCATGAAGCGCTTGTACTCTTCTTTGGAGGCAAAGAAAGCGGCGTGCGGTCCGCCAAAGCCCATGGGAATGCCAAAGCGTTGGGTGCTGCCCAAGACGACGTCGGCGCCCCAGCTGCCGGGCTCGGCCAGCAAGGTCAGGGAAAGGAGGTCGGCGGCGACGGCTACGCGTACTTCCTGCGCTTGGCAGGCAGCTACAAAGCCGCGGAGGTCCTCAATTTGACCCACCGCGTTGGGGTACTGAATAATGGCGCCAAAGAAATCGCTCGAAGGCTGGAAGCTCTCGGCGTCGCCCACGACCAATTCGATGTCCATGGGGACGGCGCGGGTTTGGAGCAAGGCCAGCGTTTGGGCAAAAACGTTGCGGTCCACGAAGAATTTGTGGGCGTCGCGCTTCTGCTGCTCGCGGCTGCGTGCAGCCATAAGAAGGCTCATGGCCTCCGCGGCAGCGGTGGCCTCGTCCAAGAGGGAGGCGTTGGCGATCTCCATGCCGGTGAGGTCGATGACCATGGTCTGGTAATTGAGCAGCGCTTCGAGGCGGCCTTGGGCAATTTCCGCCTGGTAGGGCGTGTAGGCCGTGTACCAGCCTGGATTTTCGAGAATGTTGCGCTGGATGACCGCGGGGAGGGCGGCGGGGTGGTAGCCTTGGCCGATGTAGGTCGCGAAGAGTTTGTTCTTCTGACCCAGGGCGTAGGCGTGGCGCAGGTAATCACTTTCGGACATGGCCGGAGCGACATCGAGTTGCGTCTCGTTTTGGATAGAGGCGGGGACGGTTTGGGCGACCAATTCGTCGATGGATGCAACGCCCACAGCCTCAAGCATGTGTGCTAAATCTTTGGGCTGGGGGCCGATGTGGCGGCCTGCGAAATCTGCCATGATAGCGAGGGATTGTCTAGTTTGAGAGGACAAAATTAGTTCTCATATAACCTACCTTGCGCCCTGAAGTTTTGGTTTATGAACGCCTTTTTCCATAGTGACGACGCCCAACAGTTAGATGCTCAGGATGCACTGGGTCATTTTCGGGCCGAATTCCACCTCCCCGTCTGGAACAACCAGGAAGTTATCTACTTGACTGGCAACTCTTTAGGTCTCCAACCTAAAGGGACCGCCGCCGCCATCCAGCAAGAATTGGACGACTGGAAAAACCTCGGCGTCGAGGGGCATTTTCACGCAAAAAATCCGTGGATGCCCTACCATGAATTTTTAACGCCTTCGCTTGCTCGGTTGTCGGGCGCCAAAGAAAGCGAAGTCGTCGCGATGGGAAGCTTGACCGCCAACCTGCACTTTGCCCTCGCTTCCTTCTACCGTCCCACCCCCGAGCGCCCCTGTATTTTGGCCGAGGCCAAAGCCTTCCCCAGTGACCGCTATGCCCTCGTATCGCAATTGCAGCAGCACGGCTACGGGGAGGCAGAACTCATTGAAGTGAGCGGCTCCGGAAGCGACGGTGTCCCAACGGATGAGGACCTGCTGGCCGCCATCGAAACGCATGGGGACCGCGTCCAAACGATGCTGGTGGGCGGCGTAAACTACTTTACCGGCCGCGTCTACGACATGGCCCGCATCACCGCAGCCGCCCGCGCCAAAGGCATCCTCGTCGGCTGGGACCTCGCCCACGCCATAGGCAACGTTCCCCTAAAGCTGCACGACTGGGGCGTGGACTTTGCGGCTTGGTGCTCCTACAAATACTTGAATTCGGGTCCCGGCAGCACGGCTGGACTCTACGTGCATGAGCGCCACCACGGGGCGGACGTGCACCGCTTGGCGGGATGGTGGGGCCACAACAAAGCCAACCGCTTCAAGATGGGGCCTGCGTTTGAACCCATCGCATCGGCGGAGGCCTGGCAAGTCAGCAATGCGCCGGTGCTGAGCATGGCGGCGCAAAAGGCCGCGTTGGCGCTGTTTGACCAGGTGGATTTGGCCGCGCACCGGGCCAAAGGATTGGATTTGGCGGGTCGCTGTATGGCCATGCTGGATGCCCTTTCGGTGGAGCTGGAGGAACCCCTAGAGATCTTAACCCCCCGCGCCGATGCACAGCGCGGATGCCAGGTTTCGGTCAAATTTGCGAAGCGCGACCGCAGCTTCT
>JALQUY010000023.1:0-5660 GCA_023260615.1 Schleiferiaceae bacterium | reverse complement strand
GAGATCTTAACCCCCCGCGCCGATGCACAGCGCGGATGCCAGGTTTCGGTCAAATTTGCGAAGCGCGACCGCAGCTTTTTTGACGCCCTAGTGGCCCAAGGCGTGGTGGCCGACTGGCGTGAACCGGGCACCATCCGCATGTCGTTTATCCCCTTCTACAACTCGTACAGCGATCTAGCCCGCCTGGAGCAGATCCTGCGTCAATCCTTGCGTGCATGAAAAATGTTACCGTCGTTGGAGCCGGCTTAGTGGGCTCCTTGTGGTCTTTGTATTTGGCCAAACGTGGCTACGCCGTCGACGTCTACGAACGCCGCCCCGACCCCCGCAAGACGGGCAAGGCGGAAGGGCGTTCCATCAACTTGGCCTTGAGTGACCGCGGCTGGGCGGCCTTGGAAAAGGTGGGCATGGCGGAGGCCGTTCGGAAAGAAGCCATCCCGATGTACCGACGCGTCATGCACGACGTCGCAGGCAACCTGAGCTTTCAACCCTACGGAAAGGAAAACCAGGCCATTTACTCGGTATCGCGCGGAGGTTTGAATCGACTCATGGTGGAGGCCGCGGAAGCCCATCCCCATGTGAATGTCCACTTTGGCCATGCCTGTGTGGATGCCGATGTCGAGGGAGGTACGGCCACCTTTGCCACCGAAGACGGCCACGTCACCTCCCAAGGCGAAGCTGTTTTTGCCACGGATGGCGCTTTTTCCAAGGTGCGCGCGCAGTTCCAGCGCCGCGATCGCTTCAACTACCAGCAGGAATACATTGACCACGGGTACAAAGAGTTGCACATTCCCCCTGGCGCCGACGGCAGCCATCAAATCGAACGTGAAGCCCTGCACATTTGGCCCCGCGGCAAGCACATGCTGATCGCCCTCCCCAATCCGGATGGAAGTTTCACTTGCACCCTCTTCTTCCCGATGGAAGGCCCGATGAGCTTTGACGCACTCGGAACGGCAGAAGCGGCAGAAACCTTCTTTGCGGAGCACTTTGGCGATGCGCTTGCCCTCATGCCGGACTTTCAGGATCAATGGCGCCAGAACCCCGTTTCTAGCCTCGTCATCATCCGCTGCTCCCCGTGGAACGTGGGCGGGAAAACCGTACTGTTTGGCGATGCTTCGCATGCTATCGTTCCCTTTTATGGGCAGGGCATGAATTCGGGCTTTGAAGACTGCCGCGTATTTGACGAACTCCTTGATGCGCACAAGGACGACTTTGAAGCGGCCTTCCCCGTCTTCTCGACGCAGCGAAAACCTCATGCCGACGCCATCGCCGAACTCGCCATGCGCAACTTTGTGGAAATGCGCGACCTGACGGCCCAGCCCGAGTTCCTCCTCCAAAAGAAGATCGAAGCAGCCTTTAGTGCCCAGTACCCAGGCCGTTGGATGCCGCTCTACTCGCAGGTGACCTTCTCGCACATCCCCTATGCAGATGCGTTAGCGGCCGGAAAGCGCCAGGAAGCCATCATGCAAACCATTATGGCAAGGCCCAACATCGAGGAAACTTGGAACAGCCAAGAGGTGATGGATGCCATTTTGGCCCAACTCCACTAAGCCTTTAGCTTTTTAGACGTTCTTCAGGGCTGCACGCACCTTCTTGAAGAGGTTGCTTCGGAACACATAGTCCACCACGGCGGAATCGTCGGATTGCAGCACTTGGTCCATGGTGCCTTCCCACGCTTTTTTCCCTTTTTCAAGGAGGACTACGTGGTCGCCAATCTCCAGAACGGAGTTCATATCGTGGGTATTGATCACGGTGGTCATGCCAAATTCATGCGTGATTTCGTGAATCAACTGGTCGATGACAATCGCCGTCTCCGGATCTAGGCCCGAATTGGGTTCATCGCAGAAGAGGTATTTGGGATTCAGCACGATAGCCCGCGCAATGGCGACGCGTTTTTGCATACCACCCGAAAGTTCCGCCGGGGTCTTCGTAAATGCTTCGGGGGCTATGCGCACTCGGTCTAGGCAAAAGCGGACGCGTTCGGCCTTTTCCTCGGGGGTCATTTGGGAGAAGAAATCCAGGGGCAAGCGAACGTTGTCCTCAATCGTCATAGAATTGAAGAGCGCGGAACCCTGGAAAACCATGCCCATTTCTTGGCGGAGGGCCTTGACTTCCTTTTTAGACATTTCGCCCAGAATTCGGCCGTCAAACGAAATGCTGCCCTCGTCTGTCGCATGCAAGCCAAGAATGGACTTGAGGAAGACCGTTTTACCCGAACCGGACAAGCCAATGATCAAGTTGCACTGCCCCTCGTGAAAATCCACGTCAATGCCGCGAAGCACGTGCTGCTCCCCAAAGGACTTTTGTAAACCTTGGACGCGTATCATTGAAGCAAGAGATCGGTTAAGATGTAGTTGAACAAAATGATGCTAAACGACATCGTGACGACAGATTTGGTGGACGCCTTTCCCACTTCGACCGCGCCCCCTTCCACGTTGTAGCCAAAGAAGCTACTGACGGTGGCGATGATAAAGGCGAAGACAAAGGTTTTGGTCAAACTGTAGACCACAAAGAAGGGGTCAAAATCGTCAAAGTAGCCGGTGAGGTAGATTTCGGTATTGACCAATCCCAGCAGATCGCCCGCATAATAGCCTCCAACCAAGCCGAGAGCCATGGAAAAGACGATGAGGATAGGGTTGAAAATTAAACAGGCAAAGAGTTTAGGAAGTACCAGGTACGACGCGGGGTTGATGCCCATGACGCGCAGCGCGTCCATCTGTTCCGTGACGCGCATGGTGCCCAGCGTGGAGGCAATGTTGGACCCCACTTTACCGGCCAAAATCAGGCTCACAATGGTGGGCGCAAATTCCAGAATAATACCTTCCCGAACGGCAATCGCGATATAGCTATCGGGCACAAAGGGGTCGCCCAAGTTGATGGCGGTCTGAATCGTCAAAACCGCCCCCATGAAGACCGAAATAAACGCCACCAAGCCAATCGACGAGAAAATGAGCAGCTCAATTTCTTTGAAGAACGATTTGCTGTACTCGCGCCAATGCTCGGGTTTGTGGAAGACTTCCCCTAGAAAAAGGAAGTAGCGACCCAAGCCATCCAAGAAGCGGTAAATCATGCTCCGAAAATACGCTAAATTCGGGGCGACATGAGGACAAAAATCTCCTGGGTCCGAATTGGACTCTTTCTTTTCATCTTGGCCGCCGCCTGTTCCTGCGGGACGCGTGAAAAATGCAATTGCCCCCACTTTAGCAGCCAAGCGACGCTAAGCCCCTCTAGCCCTACGGCATGAGCAACTGGGCGGTCGTGGCAGCCAAGGTGCCTGCGGCTGCGCATCCTCGGCTGCAGCGCTTAGTTGGTGCGTATTCGGGGCGTATCCGCCTGGCCGCACCGCGCAAGAGCAAATGGGGTGATTTTCGCTGGCAAGCTGGCCAGCCCAGCCAGATTTCCATCAACCGCGACCTCTCCCCCGAGGCTTTTCTCATTACCCTTCTGCACGAATTTGCCCACGCGCAAGTGCACGCTTGGGATCCCCACTACAGCAGCCCCCATGGGCCTGAGTGGCAATCGCGCTACCGCCAGCTGGTCTTGCCCTTCCTCACCCCGGACATCTTTCCGCCTGCCCTTTTGACTGCCCTGCAGCGAAGCTTGCACAAGCCCAAAGCCAGCTGCGGCGCCGATGTCGCCTTGCTCAAAGCACTCCAAACAGACCTCCCCAAGCGCGGCCAAACCGTCGAGTCCCTCCCGGCTGGAAGCCTCTTCAAAGCCCCATCGGGCCGGATTTTCACCAAAGGGCCTAGGCGCCGCACCCGCTTTTCCTGCGTGGAGCTGAAGACGGGCCGTACCTTTGCCGTACACCCATTAACGGATGTCGAACTTGTGAATCCCCCCGCTCATGGCCGCTGAATCTCCTTTTTCCAATCCCCACGTTCAAGTCGCCTTGCTCGGCGGCGGTCAATTGGGCAAGATGGTCTTGGCGGAAGCGCGCCGAATGGACATCAGCGTCCGCGTCCTCGATCCTTCCGCTGACGCCCCTTGCCGCCTTGGGGCCGAACGCTTCGAAGTCGGTTCCTTCCAAGACTACGACACCGTCGTCTCCTTTGCCCAAGGCGCCTCTGCGGTGGGCATCGAAATTGAAAGCGTCAATGCCGACGCCCTCGAAACCCTCGAGCAGCAAGGCATCCCCTGCTTCCCCCCAAGCCGCGTCCTCCGCGTCATTCAAGACAAGGTGCGCCAAAAAGAGTTCTACGCGGCCCAAGGCCTCCCCACCTCCGACTTCACCCGCTACGAATCCCTCAGCGCCCTGCGCAGCGCCGTGACATCCGGCCAGCAAACCCTGCCCTTCGTCTGGAAGCTTGGCCAAGGAGGCTACGACGGCTTTGGCGTGAGCATTATCCGCAGCATGGACGACCTCAACGCCCTGACCGAAGGCATCTGCATCGCCGAATCCTTGGTCCCCATTGCCACCGAAATTGGCGTGGTCGTTGCCCGCAATTCCGCCGGAGAGGTGACCTGCTTCCCCCCTGTGGAAATGGAATTTCATCCCGTTGCCAACCAAGTGGAATTTGTGGTTTGCCCCGCTTCCCTGCCCGCGGAAAGCTTGGCCCAAGCAGAGGCACTGGCCGTTCAGGTAGCCGAAGCCTTTGACACCCTTGGCCTACTTGCGGTGGAGCTCTTTTACACCACCGACGGGCACTGGCTGGTGAACGAGGTGGCACCCCGCCCGCACAATTCGGGCCACTTGACCATTGAAGGCTGCAGCACCTCGCAATTTGAGCAGATGCTGCGCGCCATGTGCGAGCTCCCCTTTGGCGACACCTCCCTGCGTCAGCCTGCCGTCATGGCCAACATTGTCGGCGCCGAAGGTTTTAGCGGACCTGTGCGCTACGAAGGCTTAGGCCAAGCGCTCCAAACACCCGGTACCGCCTTCCACATTTACGGCAAATCCCAAACGCGTCCCTTCCGCAAAATGGGTCACCTCACCGCTGTGGGTGCGACCGTGGATGAAGCCCGCGCTCGAGCCGCCGCCGCCCGGGACGCCCTGCACGTCAAGGCCTAGGCCCCACATTCGGGAAATACCTACCTTTGGCCCATGGTAGGAATCATCATGGGCAGCGAAAGCGATTTGCCCGTCATGCAAGCAGCCGCTGATCAACTCAGCGCATTTGGTGTGGCCTTTGAAATGACCGTCGTGTCTGCGCACCGAACCCCCGAAAAAATGCTGGACTATGCCCACAGCGCAGCCGATCGCGGCCTAAAGGTCATTATCGCGGGCGCGGGCGGTGCCGCTCACCTACCCGGCATGGTCGCCGCCGCAACGTCGTTGCCCGTCATCGGCGTTCCTGTCAAAAGCAGCAATTCGATTGACGGCTGGGATTCTGTCCTTAGCATCCTCCAAATGCCCAAAGGCGTGCCCGTGGCCACCGTCGCCCTAAATGGCGCCGCCAACGCCGGCATCCTTGCTACCCAAATCCTTGGGAGCAGCGATCCCGCGCTTTACGCCAAGCTCCAAGACTTCAAGGCCGATATGAAGGCGAAGGTGGAGGAAATGGCGAAGAAGGTAGGGGGCTAGAGGGCTCGCGCTTCGCGCTGTAGCTAGAGGGCTAGAGAGCTCGGGCTGCGCCCTGAAGCTAGAGCGCACACATTTTGTTTGTTGGTTAGCTTGTTTGTTGGGTGACGCAATGCGCTTTTCCTTAAACGCTTAAACCCTT
>JALQUY010000239.1 GCA_023260615.1 Schleiferiaceae bacterium | reverse complement strand
AGTTAAGGGATTGAGCGTCGGAGAGAGAGGGATTCGAACCCTCGGAACATTTTAAAATTTTTCTGTCTTAGCATACTAAAGTGCCATCTTAAAGCTTTATAAATATAGGCTTTAAGTTCTCTAATTTCCTCATTGAAGGTAATTTATTCATTGGATGCTCCTATCGTGGAATCTCCCGGGATTCCAAAAGGGTGTTCGGAATTTACTGAACATGTTGGGGATGGATTTTTTAAAGCTGTAACCTTAAAAAACCATTTAGTATGAAACATGGAAATGCAAAGTACCCTCTCGAATTAATGCTTGCGGTTTGCCTCCGGGAAGAAAGGAAACTCTATCCACAAGAATTTCTGCAAACCATACCGCGAAGCACCTTGTCCTTTTGGAGATCCAAGCCGCCTCAGTTCTTTATCCAACAATTTGAAGATCCAGAATCTCAGGAAATCGTAAAACGGGCAAAATCAAAAGAAAGTCATGAAGCGGAGACTCGAAAAAAGATCACTGCCTCTTACTTTAAGTTCTTACAATTCATTAAAGACCGCATGGGCGAAAAAGAATACCTGCGGTTCTTGAGTGCTAATAAAAGAGACTTCCTCGTAGTCGTTGATTCCCTCGAGGGGGCCATTTCTAAGAACATTTTCCTTGAGGCTGCAGGCGTAAGTAAAAACCGCTATTGGAGCTGGAAAATTGAAACGACCGTCAAATGCGAGAGCAGTTATGACTCGGTGTGCATTCGGAAACGTCCGCATAAAACCACGAAGCAAGAAGTCCAGCGCATTCGGCGTATTGCTATGAAAGGAGGCCCTAATAAATATGCAATTTGGGCCACTGCTCTGAAAGA
>JALQUY010000238.1 GCA_023260615.1 Schleiferiaceae bacterium | reverse complement strand
TTGCGAATCTGTGCCATTATCCTCCTACACTTACTGGTTCAGCCTCAGAGATAAACTGAGGATATACCTCAGAAATCGCCGTTTGGCCTTCCTCGTTTAACAGATCAAAGGGACGGCCGTACTTGCGTTGGGCCAATTCATTGCGAAGCTCTGTATAAGCACCCAACAGCTCGTTGCGGACCTTCACAAACATGTCGTAGTTGGTGCCACGGTCATTTTGCAATGAAATGATTGCTTTGCTTGGGTTTTCAGAACTCTTAGGGTCACGAGCGCCACGGCAGTCTTCGCATGAACCGTCTCCGTTGTTGTCAATAAACAACTTAGCGGCAGCGCGAAGATCCTGGAGCTCCATGTACTCCTCCTCAACCAGCAACTGATTGTTGGAGTTTACCAATACAATGAAGATGTTCTTTTCACGGATCTCATTGTTATCGGGTGGTGGTTCTTCTGACCATGGCGCGAGCTTGACCATCAAGCCCTTGTCCACATCCATCGTCGTAGTGACGAGGAAGAAGATCAAGAGCAGGAAGGCGATATCCGCCATTGACCCTGCGTTGATTTCCGGAATTGCACGTTTATTTCTAGCCATGAGGCGAGAATTATTTACGAATACGAGACAAAGAAGAATACACAACCGCACCTACGGCCAACACGAAGCAGATGTAGAAGGCATTTAGACCTGTAGACACCCATTTAGTGGTTGACTCATCTACGTTGTTGTAGAGCGCAAAGTCAGAACCGTCTGCCAGGACATAGCTCAACACAAACACAGCAAGAAGAGCGCCCAAGCCAACACCTGCACCTCGCAAGCTTGCTGGGTTAATCAACATGCCATTTACTGCGCT
>JALQUY010000237.1 GCA_023260615.1 Schleiferiaceae bacterium | reverse complement strand
AATGTTGCAGAAACTACTTTTGCTCAACGTATGGATATTATGAGGGTAGGACCATTTAAAGTATCAGAAAAAACAACTTTAGAGTTTCAAGCAAAAACAAATAGTACAACGGCTGAAGTAGGTATATTTGGTGAAGGATTTATCATTAGGGAGACAACATAATGGCTACTAAAAAAGTAAACAAAAAGAGTATGCCATGCAACAAACCAAGACGTACTCCAAAACATAAAACTAAATCACATATTGTAAAAGCTTGTGAAGGTGGCAAAGAAAAAATTCTTCGTTTTGGTCAACAAGGTAAAAAAGTTGGAACATTATCGGGTACTGCGGGTAAAGCTAAAAAAGGTGAATCCAAACGTATGAAAGCTAAACGTAAGTCTTTTGTAGCAAGACATGGTAAGAATATCAAAAAAGGTAAAATGTCTAGAGCTTATTGGGCTAATAAAGTAAAATGGTGATGATATGACCCCTGAAGAAGTTTTAAGACAATTAGAAAAACATGAAGCATCTTGTGATAAGAGGTATGAACAGATTCAAGCTACCTTGGAAAAGCTAGATGCACGTTTTGATAAACTCGATAAAAAAGTCAATAATGGGGGGTGGGTTGCTGTTATTGTTATATTATTTATGACTCCTCATACAACTACAATCTTAGAAATATTAGGAAAACTATTATGAAGTGCGTTGTTAAATTAGGCAACGGTGGTGCAGTAAGATCAAAGACAAAATCAAAAGGTAAAATATGTCCTTCAGGCAAAGCTTGGGCAAAAAGAACTTTTGATACTTACCCATCAGCGTATGCAAACCTAGCTGCATCAAAGTATTGTAAAGACCCAAATTATGCTA
>JALQUY010000236.1 GCA_023260615.1 Schleiferiaceae bacterium | reverse complement strand
ACGTTTTGGCAGGCGCGCAAACCGGTACCGGAAAGACCGCGGGCTTCACGCTCCCAATCCTGCAACTCCTGCAGGGCCGCGAGCGCGTGGGTAAGGCCGTTCGCGCCTTGGTGCTGACACCCACCCGCGAATTGGCCGCGCAAGTTGAAGAATCTGTGCGCACCTACGGCAAAAATCTGAGCCTCAAAAGCGCTGTGGTTTTTGGCGGTGTGGCACTCAACCCCCAAATTAAGCGCTTGAACGGTGGCGTGGACATTTTGGTGGCGACGCCAGGGCGCTTGCTCGACCTCGCTGGTCAAGGCGCAGTTGACCTGTCACAGGTCGAAATTTTGGTACTCGACGAAGCGGACCGCATGCTCGATATGGGCTTCATCCACGACGTCAAAAAGATCTTGGCCTTGTTGCCCGCTAAAAAGCAAAGTCTGTTGTTCTCGGCCACGTTCAGTGACGATATTCGCCAACTCGCCAGCTCCTTTCTGAATAACCCCCAGCACATTCAGGTCACACCCAAAAACACCACGGTCCAGCGCATCACACAGTGGATTTACCCCGTTGGTCGAAGCAAAAAGAAAGAGCTGCTGGCTCACCTCATTCAAACCAACAATTGGTCCCAAGTTTTGGTCTTCACACGAACCAAATTCGGCGCCAATAGCGTTGCACAGTTTTTGTCTGACAACGGTATCTCAGCGATGGCTCTCCACGGCAATAAGAGTCAAGCGGCACGCACACAGGCACTCGACGGTTTCAAGAGCGGCGATGTCCGCGCGCTGGTGGCAACCGATATCGCTGCGCGCGGGATTGACATCGATGACTTGCCGCACGTGGTCAACTACGAGATTCCGAATATCAGTGAAGA
>JALQUY010000235.1 GCA_023260615.1 Schleiferiaceae bacterium | reverse complement strand
ATCCGCATTGAGAACTATTGGGAAATTGGAGGCTCAGTTTGAAAAAGCCGAGACTCAGACAAAAACTGTTGTTGGGAAAAGTAAAGCGCCAGCACCGATCAACCCGATCAGGTCTGCGGCTAATGGGCGTGATGTGAACATAACTTCCGATGGGCAGTTTCATGGTTCGTATCAGGCTTGGAAAGCGGCACGACTTGCAGGGCGAATCCGCTGACATAAACCCATTCTTTTAAGGAAATAAAATGAGCAATAATCTGCTTACTATCTCCATGATCACCAACGAAGCGTTGATGGTCTTGGAAAATGAATTGACTTTCTCATCGGAAGTTGACCGCAACTATGACGATCAATTCGCTGTTTCAGGCGCAAAGATCGGTAACACCTTGAACGTTCGTCGTCCTGGTCGTTTCATCGGTACATCTGGCCCTGCTTTGAACGTTGAAGATTTCAACGAAACAAGCGTTCCAGTGACCTTGAGCACTCAGTTCCACGTTGACACACAGTTCACCACACAAGACTTGGCTCTGAGCCTTGATCAGTTCTCTGATCGTGTGTTGAAGCCCGCTGTCGCTGCTGTCGCCAACAAGATTGACTTTGATGGTTTGACAATGGCTAAGAACGCAACTGCACTGCCAACATCGTTGGTACTGCTGGCACTCCTCCCACATCCTTGCTCACCTACTTGACCGCTGGTGCTTACTTGGATTCAGAGGGCGCACCCCGTGATGGTCGTCGTTCATGTATTGTTGAGCCTTTCACAGGCGCAACCATTGTGGACAGCTTGAAGGGTTTGTTTGTTCCATCCGATGTGATTGGCAAGCAATATCAAAAAGGCATGATGGGCCGTGACTCTGCTG
>JALQUY010000234.1 GCA_023260615.1 Schleiferiaceae bacterium | reverse complement strand
GAAAGCAAGAGCGAAAGAGCGCTTCTTCTCTCACCGTGACGACTTCGGTCAGTGGGATCCTAAGAACCAGCGTCCAGAACTCTGGAACCTATTCAACGGTAAAAAGCGAATGGGAGAACACTTCCGTGTCTTCCCAATTTCTAACTGGACAGAAATGGACGTATGGCAGTATATCCTGAAAGAGAACATCGCCATTCCAGAACTCTACTTCGCCAAAGAGCGCAACGTCATCTGGAGAAACGGTTCATGGCTCCCAGTAAGTGAGTTCATCACTTTGAAAGACACTGACGAGCCTCAGATGAAAATGGTTCGCTTCCGTACCCTGGGGGACATCACCATCACCGGTGGTCAGGAAAGCGATGCAGATACGCTCGAGAAAATCATTCAGGAAGTAGCTTCTTCTCGTCAAACAGAGCGCGGTAATCGCGAAGACGACAAGCGCAGTGAAAGCGCCATGGAAGACAGAAAACGTCAAGGTTACTTCTAACCATCAAAGCAAAAGAAACGATGGAAAACAATTTCGACACCCAAGGATATTTAGATATGGAACTGCTTCGCTTCACTACTGCAGGTAGTGTTGACGACGGTAAATCCACATTGATCGGACGCCTCCTTTACGATAGCAAGAGCATCTTCGAGGACCAAGTCCAGCAAATCGAACAAACCTCAAAAAAGAAAGGCCTCGAGCACGTTGATCTCAGTCTTTTCACTGACGGTTTGAAAGACGAGCGCGAGCAAGGTATTACCATCGATGTAGCCTACCGCTACTTCGCAACCCCGAAGCGCAAGTTTATCATAGCAGATACCCCCGGACACGTTCAGTACACCCGAAACATGGTGACCGGTGCCTCAACCGCTA
>JALQUY010000233.1 GCA_023260615.1 Schleiferiaceae bacterium | reverse complement strand
AACGCTAAAACCTGTTGGTCTCGCAGTAACGTCAAATCCAAGCTGTTGCATCCAATCAGCTATGAATAATGACATTGTTGATCTTAATGGGTCATAACCAGCACCAGGTGCATATAACAACATATCACTTGGTGGTGTTTGACCATTAGGTCCTTTAATTCCTGTTGGTGCAACAGCTCTTTCTGCTCCACCTGGATGTGAACCCCAATCAGAAGCTGTCCAACCAGCTGCTTGAAGAATTTCAACTGATTTGTTGAATCTTTCTTCAGCTGATAGTCCAGCACAATCTGCAAGAACTCCAGTTACCGGTGCAACCCATGCAGTCAATGCTTCTGGCATTTGACCATCCATGTTTACAGCAACACCTTGAAGAACGTTATTTAAAACGAATTCTTTATCAGAGATACAAGCTACTGCTTGTCTAAATGATTTCTCGCTTCCAGGGAAAACACGTGTGTTAAATGCCATATAACGCATACCATTACCTAAGTTAGCAATAGTTTCTACGCCAGGCTCTCTTCCTAGTTCTTCCCAAAGATTTCTCTTAACACCTAGTGGGTTAAGGACGAAATCAACTTCTCCGTTTTGGAATGCTAAGTAAGCAGCATCTTGATCGCTGTATAGTGTGAACTCAACTGTTCCTACAAAAGGTCCATTTGTATATGAAAATGATTCACCAGTAACGTCACCAAATGATTGGTCTAATGCTGGTGCTTTACCATTATCAACTACATATGTTGTACCACTCTTGTAGATAGTTGTTTCTCCACCAAACCACATTGTGTCAGCATCATAACTCCATGTGTAGAAAGCACCTTGTTCAATTTTGTCATAAACAAATGCACTAGCTACAGGTGCGTCTGCACCA
>JALQUY010000232.1 GCA_023260615.1 Schleiferiaceae bacterium | reverse complement strand
TAAAACCATCTCTAATTATCTCTCCCATAGTTTCATCTAACATTTCATCAATATCAGAAACGATAGATTTAATTTTTTCTTCGTTATTTTTTAGAATCCCTTCTGGTAAATCTTCTTCTGAAAAATCTATTGATGCTTCCGTCTTACTTAAAACATCAAGAATAGTTTCTCTCCACTTTAAAAATTTAGGACTACTATTTTTAAGTCTAAGGGCTTGTATTCTTTGTGCTTCTGTTTCAGCTTGTAAAAGGTCAGCGATGGACTCTGCCTCATAAAGATTTATCCTGTTGTTTTGATAAGCAGTTTTAGTAAACTCTCCTGGTTCGGCTAATCTGCAATCTTTTCTATCACCTAAATCTTCTAACAACTTATTAATAACTGCCTTACTTCCATGTGTGTGAATTTCAATTAAATGCTCACCGGTATAACTCTGACCTTCTGGATACCAAATTAAAATTCCTTCATCTATTAGTTCGCCTTCTTGATCATAAAAAGATTTTAGTAATGCTGATCTTGGTTGATCAATAACTGTCCGTGTTATTTGATTTGCAATTTGTAAAGCGCTATCTCCAGAAACACGAATAATAGCTATTCCTGATACACCAGGAGGAGTTGATAGAGCATAGAAATTCATGATAAAAATATATCAAATATGAAATTAAAAGGAACACCGCTTCAAGTTAAAGTTTGGAAATACCTAATGAAAATTCCAAAAGGAAAAACTAAAACATATTTAGAAGTTGCAAGAGCTGTGGGAAAACCAAAAGCGGTAAGAGCGGTAGCAAATGCAATAGGAAAAAATCCTTATCCCATAAAAATTCCATGTCATAGAGTAATTCGCTCAGATGGTGGGTTAGGGGGGTATTCAGGTCCAGGTGG
>JALQUY010000231.1 GCA_023260615.1 Schleiferiaceae bacterium | reverse complement strand
ATACGTGCACGAGGCGGTGAGTGCGGCGGGAGAATCGGTCACAGGCATTACTATTCACATGGTCAATGAGCACTATGACGAAGGAGCCATCGTTGCGCAATACCAGGTGGAAATCACCCCCGGCGAGGCGGCCCATAGCATTGAGGAGAAGGTCCGCGAGCTGGAGCTGGAGTATTTTGGCCCGACCATAGAATCTTGGATAGCACAATTGAGCGAACAACAATGAAGGTGATCATATATACAGACGGCGCGGCAAGCGGCAATCCCGGACCAGGCGGTTATGGCGTGGTCATGGAGAGCAGCGCGGGTCACCGGAAAGAGTTGAGCGGGGGTTTTGCTCGAACGACCAACAACCGGATGGAATTGTTGGCAGTGATTAAGGGCTTACAGGCACTGAAATCAACAGAGCACCAAGTTCAAGTGGTCAGCGACAGCAAGTATGTGGTGGACGCGATCAACAAGGGCTGGTTGCGAAATTGGGTTCAGAAAGGATTTAAAGACAAGAAAAACCCGGATTTGTGGCGCAAACTGTTGCCGCTATTGGACCGCTACCGCCCGACCTTTACTTGGGTCAAGGGACACAATAACCACCCGCAGAACGAGCGTTGCGACGCCTTGGCTGTGGCCGCGAGCAAGGGCCCGAACCTGCCGCCGGATTCTGGCTATTCAGATTAAAGCTTGATGTATTCTTCTGGGTTGATGGCGTAGCCGTCGTACCAAAGCTCGAAGTGAAGGTGAGGGCCCGTAGAGTTCTCTCCGCTGTTTCCAATGATGGCAATGGCCTCTCCGCTGCGCACATAATCACCCACAGTTTTTAGCAATGCGCTATTGTGTTTGTAGGCGCTGAGCAAATTGCGTTCGTGTTGAACAATGATGACG
>JALQUY010000230.1 GCA_023260615.1 Schleiferiaceae bacterium | reverse complement strand
TACGCGTGCAAAGGTAAGCCAGCAATTGCATCCGAAATAAGAGTAACGCCACGCCACAAAGCAGGAACACCAAGTGAAGTGTCTTCATTAACAAGACTTCCAGCCCAGTTGCCACCATCTCCGAACCTCCCCACTTGACCCATAGAGTTAGCCCAACCACCAGAACCCTGATAAGTATTAGGCTGAGGCGCTAAGGCTCGTTTGAGAAGATTACCGAGCATGAATTACCGTCCGTCCTTCGGCTTCTCGAACGCGATACCGAAAAGAATAAGTGAAATACCACCTACTGCCAATGATACCGCAGGATTTATATACCATGCGGCAATAGTGATAGATAACGTTCCTAATGCTTGCAAAATAATTGCCATCAAAACACCTGACTTCTTGGTTTAGGTTTTTCTTCAACAGTTGAAACAGCACCCCACCTGGCGAGCGTTGCCGCCACCAAAGGGGTTACATCACTTGTGCCTTGCCTTGACCATGCCCACGCTTCACCCAATGGCCTGCGTGAAGAACCCAAAATGGCGTTACGCATTAAAGGATCGCCTAAATGGGTAATAGTTCTAGCCATGACAGCATCATAGAAATCGCCACACGCTCTAGCATACTCACGCATACCCACAGGGATAACGTGAATACCAGCGTTTTCTAAATGCGGAATAAGAGTGCCAGCGGCCGAACCAGCATCTAATACCACCGGTGCTTTCCATTTTACCGCCAATTCAATAAGACGCGGCATCAACCAAGACGTACCCTCACGATTCTCCACCAACTCAACAGGAGTCACACCACGCACCTGCCCACTAGCCGCAATACTGGCCTTATGGCGTTCACGCGTAATATCAACACCCAACACAATACGATCAGTCAACGTAAACGACGTATTTTC
>JALQUY010000022.1:14194-17357 GCA_023260615.1 Schleiferiaceae bacterium | reverse complement strand
CGCCTTAAAGAGGAACTGTAGGTAGCTGCGGCGAATGGAAGCGAGGTAGGTCGTTTTCTTATTGATGGGGCCATCCAAGGTGAGGCCTACTTCCGATGCGCCTACTTGGAAAATACCGCCCGTCTTGTCCGTGCGTCCGTCTTTGAGGTTGATTTCCATGATGGAACTCAAACTGTTGCCCCGCTGGGCCGCAAAGGCGGAGGTGTAAAAATCAACGTCTCGAATGAAATTCACGTTGATCATACCTACCGGGCCGCCCGAAGCACCTTGGGTAGCAAAGTGGTTGATGGCGGGAATCTCAATACCGTCCAAGAAGAAGCGGTTCTCGTTAGGGCCGCCACCGCGGATGATGAGGTCGTTTCGGAAGGCTACGCCGGAAGCGACACCTGGAAGCGATTGAATGACCTTGGAAATATCCTGGTTGCCACCGGGGTTGCGCTGAATTTCATTGATGCCAATGCTTTGTACGCTTACCGGTGACTGGGCTTCTTGCTTGAACTGCTGCTGCGTGCTGATGACCACTTCGTCCAAAACTTGCAAGGCTTCGCGCAAGCGAAAGTTCACAACCGCTGCTTTGGCTTGCGTGACTTGGACTTCAAACTGCGTCTTCCCTTCGTAGCCGATAAAGCTGACCGAAACGTTGTACAATCCTGGCACCATGCCGCGCAATTCAAAGTTGCCGTCAAAATCTGTGGGAGCCTGAATGGGACTGCCTTGAATACTCACAATGGCACCCGGAATGGGGTCGTTGCTGGCATCATCGACAACGGTTCCGCGAATGACTTGCGCCTGGGCAGCCCACGAGAGGGTCAAAAGAAGAAAGAGGTACAGTTTGCGCATTTTGTTTAATGTTTGCTGCGCTTTTAACGCTTTTAGGGCAGAAAGGTTCAACAAAAAACCCGGCGCGAAGCCGGGTTTCTTTTCTTGTTTAAGTAACTCCTTAGAGGTCAGACACAAAACGCTTGATGGTGTCGGCGTAGTTGAATGGAGCGTTGTTCTTTGCCGATTCCGCACGTCCCATCTCAAGGGCCTTATTGGCGGCCTTCTTAGCTTCCTTCTTTCGGTCGTTCTTAGCCAAAACCTGGGCGTACAAATAGTAGTTGTACCAGTTGTCTGGGTTGAGCTCGATCACCGTTTCCATGAACTCGAGGGCTTTAGCCAACTCGATGTTGTTCTGGTTGTAGAAGTTGGCCGCATTGCGGTACACGCGCCAGTTGTCGGGTTCGGCAGCAATGGCCGCTTCAATATTGGCCATAGCTAGCTCCATCGTGTTCAACTCTACAGGGAGTGCGATGCGAACATCCGACCAGTCCAACACAATCTCAGCCTTGGACACCGAAATGTTTTCCAGGCTCAAACGCATGGTCTCCACAGGAGCAATCGCTTGAGGCGTCACGTCGGTGCGCAGCACGTCTTCTTCCTGGCTGTAGCCATCGACACCCCACATGTCGGTTTTGGTATTCAAGATGACCGTCCAGGCGCCTTTGTTGGGAATCATGGAAAGGCTGTACGTGCCTGCTGCCACTTGGGTACCCGCAATCGTAACAGGCTTAGAGAAGGTGACTTTGGTGTTTTGGTTGGCACCGGCACGCCAGTGGCTCCCAAAGGGGACCAAATCGCCAAAGATGACACGGCCGTTCACGCTTGGACGAGAATAGTCCAGGGTGATATCCGTTAAGCCTACACGCTGTTCCAAGTGCGTAGAAGGCGAGGGCTGAGGCAGCTCTTGAGCTCCAGCAGCGAAAGCGGCCAGGATGGCCAGGGAGGTTAAAATCTTCTTCATAATGCCTCTAAGTTATACCAAACGCTCCATCGCGCGGTTGACAAAAGCAGTTAACGCCTCACCTTGCAACAAGTTCTGTTGCAGCAGGGCCAAATCTTTGGCATGTGCAATCAAGCTATCGCGCTCTTCGCCCTCTGCTTTCAAAATCTTGCCCGCCAAAGCGTGGTTGGTGTTGACCACCAAATCGTAGGATTCCGGGAAGTCGCCCATGCCCATGAAGCCACCGCCGCCGGTAGCAGACATCTCCTTCATGCGGCGCATGAATTCGGGAATGGTAATCAGCATAGGTGCATCGTCGCTGTTTAAGGCCTCGGTGCGCACCGTGTAGGTCTTGCTGTTCAAGGCACCTTCGACATGGCCTTTGAGGGATTCGATTTCTTTGTCTGTCAGGATGGACGTGCGCTCGTCGCCCTTGGGGATGAGCTTGTCCAACAAGTCGCTGTCCACGCGGGCAAAGCGAAGTTTTTCATGGCTGCCTTCGAACTTCTGAATGCTGTGGCCGGCAATAGGCGACTCGAGCAAGATCACATCGTAGCCTTCCGCCTTTGCCTTTTGAATATAGCTGTGCTGGGCATCCGCATTGGAGGCGTAGAGCACCACGCGCTGCCCTTCTTTATCGGTCTGCAGGGCCGAAATCTTCTCCAAGTATTCCTCCATCGTGTAGTACTTCTCGTCTACCACAGATTTGAAGAGGTTGAACTTTTGGGCGCGCTCGTAGAATTTCTCCTCGGTCACCATGCCGTATTCGATAATGACCGAAATGTCTTTCCATTTGGCTTCAAAATCGGCGCGGTCCGCCTTGAACATTTCTTCCAATTTGTCCGCCACCTTCTTGGTGATGTGTCCGCTGATCTTCTTCACGTTTCCATCGGCCTGCAAGTAAGAGCGCGATACATTCAAAGGAATGTCCTTAGAGTCAATCACTCCGTGCAGCAGGGTCAAGAAGTCCGGAACGATGCCCTCTACATTGTCCGTGATAAACACTTGGCTCTGGTAGAGTTGAATTTTGTTTTTCTGCAGCTCCATGTTGGGCTTGATCTTGGGGAAGAACAAGATGCCCGTGAGGTCAAAGGGATAGTCCACATTGATGTGAATGTGGAAGAGGGGGTCTTCAAACGAGTAGGGGTATAGGGCTTTGTAGAACTTCTTGTAGTCCTCGTCGCTCAACTCGCTGGGCTTCTTGGTCCAAGCGGGCTCCGTTTCATTGATAATGTCGGGCTTTTTGACGGATTCGTACTTCGCCTCTTCGCCTTCAGCGGCTACGTTCACGCGCTCCTCCTTTTCACCACACTGAATGGGAATGCTCATGAAGCGTGCATACTTCTTGAGGAGCTCCTTGATTTTGTGCTCCTCCAAGAACTCTTCGCTCTCGCCGTCGAT
>JALQUY010000022.1:0-14095 GCA_023260615.1 Schleiferiaceae bacterium | reverse complement strand
GTCACAAGACCAATGTGCGCCTTCCTTTTCATTTTCGGTCTTCCAAGACAAGGACTTGATTTCCACCTTGCTGGATACCATAAAGCTGGAGTAGAAGCCCAGTCCAAAATGGCCAATCATGGCGCCTTTCTCAACCTTGCCTTCGTACTGCTTCACAAATTCTTCCGCGCCCGAAAAGGCCACGTCATTGATGTATTTCTGCACCTCGTCCTGGGTCATGCCGATGCCTCGGTCCACAATGCGAAGCTGCTTTTTCTTCTTGTCGATGTGTACCTGAATGGTCAGATCACCCGTTTCGCCCTTGAATTCGCCCAAATTGGCCAGGGTCTTCAGTTTGGTGCTCGCGTCCACCGCGTTTGAAATGAGCTCACGCAAGAAAATTTCGTGATCGCTATACAGGAATTTTTTGATGATGGGGAAAATGTTATCCGCCGAAACATTGATTTTTCCAGTCGCCATAGTGCTTTGGTTTAGTTTTATGGAACGTCTTGAAACAAGCCTTATGCCACGGCTGTTTAGACGTGGTAGAACTGACAAATTGACCGAATGCACCCCCAAGGCCGCCACATCGCCGTACGATTTATGACATTTTCAGGCTTCAAGGCCCGTTGGCGCGCCTTCGGAGGCATGGGGCTCTCCCTCCGCCATGGCCTGCAGGCGCCGGGCCTCTGCTTTGGCAAAATGCTGGGCAGCGGCGCGGGCAACGGCTTTTCCATTTGGCCGGATTGGGGCACGTATGCCTGGTTCACCGTTTGGGAACGCGCAGAAGATGCCGAGGCCTTCTTTGCTACGGATGCTATGCTGACCGATTTGCGCGGCTATGCCACGAGCGAATGGGGCTTTACGGCGCAGCCCATTCGCGCCCATGGCACGTGGAACGGCGTTCAGCCCTTTGCGTTAAACGCGACTTTGCAACCCACACCGGGCGCCCGCCTGGCGGTACTCACACGCGCAAGCATCAAACGAAGTCAGGCCTGGCGCTTTTGGTGGAACGTGCCATCGGCCTCGCGGCATGTGGAGAAGCACCCCGGCCTGTGCTTTGCCAAAGGTGTGGGGGAATACCCCCTTGTCGAGCAAGCCACGCTGAGTGTGTGGAATTCGGCGGAAGAACTCGACGCCTTCGCTTACCAGAGCAGACAGCACCGCCCCATGGTGCAAAAGACCCGAAAACACGGCTGGTACAGCGAGGAGATGTTTGTCCGCATGGAGGTTTTGTCCATGTTTGGCGAACTTCCTAAATTTCCTCAATAGACTTGATTGCCATGAGTTACTTGCGTTATTTACTGGCCTTTACGCTCACGCTTTCCGTCTGGTGGGCCTTGAGTCACAGCGGCTGGTGGAGCTTTTCGGCGCTCGCCTATGCCTTTGGGGTGGTGCCCTTTTTGGAAGTCATTCTCCCGCCTAAAACGCAAAACGCCTCCGAGGAGACCCTCGCACGCTGGGAGCGGTCCATGTGGTTTGACGCCGTCCTAGTATTGGTGGTTCCTGCGCACCTTTGGATGCTCTGGCTCTTTGTGACCACGGTCCCTGGGGATATCGCCGCGGGCGATACCTTGAGCTTGGTGGGCCATATCACGGCCTACGGGGTATCTGCCGGTTCTTTGGCCATCAACACGGCCCATGAACTGGGGCACCGCCGCGAAAAGCACTTTCAAACCTTGGCACAGGGCCTGCTCGTCACCAGTTTATACGGTCAGTTTTACATCGATCACAATTGGGGCCACCACAAGCATGTGGCAACGCCGGAGGATCCGTCTTCGGCGCGTCGCGGTGAATCGGTCTATGCGTTCTGGCTGCGCAGCGTGTTAGGGGTATGGCGTTCCGCTTGGGCCTTGGACGCCCCGCGCATGGCGCGTTTGCTCGTATGGGAGATCGTTTTGCTGATGAGCATAGCCTGGGTGGAAACCGCAGCCCTACTGCCTTTTGTGGCAGCTTCGGTCGTTGGCTTCTTGCTCCTGGAAACGGTCAATTACATTGAGCACTACGGTTTGACTCGCAAAAAACTCAGCGACCTCCGTTATGAAACGGCGACCCCCGTGCATTCGTGGAATTCCAACCATCCCATGGGGCGTTTTTTGCTCTTTGAACTCACGCGGCACAGCGACCACCATGCGTCTCCGCACAAGGAATACCCGTCCCTTCAACACCACGACGAGGCGCCGCAAATGCCTGCGGGCTATCCGGCCATGATGCTCTTGTCTCTGGTTCCGCCCTTGTTTTACAAAGTGGTGGATCCGCTTATCCCCAAGCGTTGATTTAGAAGGGGTTTGTGGCCCAGACTTCTACTTCTGGTATAAATCCTCTATCGTCCATTTCCAAGACGGAAACGACAGCGTCTGCCAGTTCCTTGGGGGTGAGCAAGCCGTCTTTGAGGGGTTTTTCGCTTCGGTCCTCCACATTGAAGGCGGTTGGGACGCCCGACGGACTTAAGAGTGTGACGCGAATGTTGTGGGGGCGCAGTTCGTGCATCCAACACTGGGTCATCCCTTTTAGGGCAAACTTGGAGGCGGCGTAGACCGTTCCATTTTTGAAGCCTCGTGAACCGGCCGTAGAACCCACGTTGATGATGTGGCCGGAGGATTGGGTTTTCATGCGGCGAGCTGCCTCACGTCCTGCGAGCGCTGCTCCGTAGACATTGGTCTTAAAAATGGCCTCAAAATGGGCCTCTTCGACTTCATCCATGGGATGGAAGAAGCCAATTCCCGCGTTGTTGATCAGTACGTCGAGACCTCCCCATGCCGTATCCACAGCTTCGTAGAGGGCTAGGATATCCTCTTCCTTGGAAACATCCGAGGCCATTCCCCAGCAGCCTATTTCGTCGGCGACCCGAGCTACTTTTTCGGCATCACGACCAGTAATGAGGACCTTGGCGCCCCGGCTTGCAAGTGCCTGGGCCATAGCCTTTCCAAGGCCTGAAGAGCCTCCAGTAAGCAGGATGCGTGCGTTTTCCAGTGTCATACTTGTAGGGGGTTAGCGGTGTTTTTGAAGGACGCGTTCTAAAATTCGGTCCGATGGGTCGAAGGGAACAACCGAAGAAAGCCCTAAGAAGTTCATGGCTTCCGCATCAGACGCAAAGTCCCGGAAAGCGTGGGAGGGAGCCAAACCTATCAGTTCAGAGCCCATCGTCTGACCGCCTAGAAGGGCCACCTCCGAAGTTATGCGCTCGAAAAGTTGCTTTGGGGTGCAGCGGTTGAGGTCTACGATGTTGCAGCTCACTTGCATGCACCCGAATTCGGGGGTGTCCCAGCCAATGGCTCGGAGGCCAGGAAGACCGCCGGGGCTGCTCTCGCGCACATTTTTGGCGACCTGTTTGACCTGTTCAAGGTCCAGGCCCGTCACATTGATGTTGTAGGCGAGGAGGAAGGGGCGCACTCCCAGCGCCATGGCGCCAAAGCGGGCTTGGTACTGCCCAAAGTCAAAGGTGTTGGCGCGGGCGGAAACGCCTTCGTAGTCGCCTTTTCGGACATTGGCCAGGAGGTCAAAGCCGGGCTGCACGGCACTTTGCGCATAGAACCATCCGCCAATACCCAATTCCGCAAATGCATCTGCCAGAGCCGCAACCGTGCGATGCGCCTCGCCTTCGGAGGCCGGATCCAAGGGGACGATGGGGCAGACGTCTAGGGCGCCGATGCGGGGGTGAATGCCACTTTGCGACCGCATGTCCAGGTGCTCCAAGCAATCACTCGCCAGCGTGGTCAATGCCTGAACGAGGCCTTCCGAGTTGCCGGCCAAGGTGAAAACGGTGCGGTTAGCGTCCCAGCCTCGGTCTTGATGCAGGAGGTGGGCGCCGGGATGGCGGCGAAGTCGATCGGCAAAACCGTCCAAGAGGTCTTGCCTTCGGCCCTCCGAGATATTGACGACACATTCCAGCGCCATTACCAGGGAAGGTTTTGGCAGCCCCGAATAAATTGAAGTGCGCTGTACGCGACGGATTTTGCCAGAGCGGGTTGTGCCTGGGCTTCGGCCAAGCCTACGGAGGCTTCAGCGAGGTGCAGGTAGGCGCATTGGCCCGTTTGGCCGGCACGGTAAGCGGTTTCAGCCACGTCCAGCCAGGTCCAGCCGATGTGGCTCATGGCGCTGCTGGGGCAGGACGCAATGCCATCCGCACATACCTCCAGCCCAAAAGGACGGTTCTGCACAAAGGACAGCAGGCGTTCGCGGGCCTGATCCATGGACTGCTCGCCCCGAATTGCCCAGGATTCAAACGTTTCGTACGTGCAGCCTTCCTGGCGGTTGAGGTAGTCCAAGCTCGCGGCATTGACGCCGTGTTCGCTCAAGCCCAAAACGGCATAGCGGTCCAAGGCCTTTGCTTCATGCGCATAGCTGAAGCCATTGCCGCTGTGACGGCCTTCAAGCGCCCGAACGTCCGGATGCGGGTCCAAATTCAAAGCATGTACCACTCCATGCGTTTTGGAAGCGGATACGAGCAGGGGATAGGCGTTGTTGTGCCCACCGCCCACGAGAATGGGCACTTTGCCAGCGGCGAAGAGGGGCTCTAAAACGGCTTGCACCCGCTGGTCGACTTCAGCCGTCAGGGCGCGCAATTCAGCTAGGTCGGTGGTTTTGGTGGCTTTTGCCTGCAGGTCCGCGACTTCCACCCATGCCCAACCTACTTGATCGCCGGTAAACCAGTCATTGACAGGGAAGTTGGCCAGCGCTGCAAAGACGGCAGGTGGGGTGGCAGCAGCCCCAGGGCGGCCCATATTGGCGCGAACCCCAATGTCTTCCGGGACGCCCACAAAGACAAATTGGCCCTGACCAGGAGTTTGGGTCTGGAAGACATCGCCCAGGCGTTTTTCGCCCGCACGGGGGACAAAGGCTTCAAAAGGGTTCATAGGCCAAAAACAAAGGTGTGTTCCACGAGATTTTCTCCAAATCGGTAGGGTAGGCTGGCGAGGCTTTGGACCGGCTTAGTCAGGCATACGTGCGCTTCTTTGCCCACAGCGATGGAGCCAAAGCGCTTCTGGGCGTTCAAAGCGGCAGCAGCGTTGAGCGTTAAACCGACTAAGCCTTCCATGGGAGTCAGTTTCATTTGGTGACAGGCCAAACTCCACGCCAGCATCAAGTTGCTACTCGGGGCGGACCCTGGGTTGAAGTCCGACGCAATGGCCAATGGCAAGCCGGCATCGATGATTTTACGGCCAGGCGTGTAGGGAATGTTCAAGAAGAGCGAGCATCCGGGCAAAGCCACAGGAATGGGGCCTTGGCGGTCCGTCCAAGCAGCTTGAAGGTCCAGCAGGTCCTGATCGCTGAGCACTTCGAGGTGGTCCACGCTCAAGGCCTGCGCTGCGATACTCGCTTGCAAGCCGCCCGAGGTCGTGAACTGATTGACGTGCGCCTTAAGGGGCAGGCCCAACTCTTGAGCTGCGGCTGCGAGACGGGAAAGTTCCTCGGGCGTGAAGTACTGGTCCTCGCAAAAAATGTCCACAAAGTCAGCCAGGCCTTCGTGCGCCACGGCCGGAAGCATCTGGTGTAGCACTTCGTCGAAGTAGGCCTCGCGTTGGCCGTCAAAGCGTTTGGGGACGGCATGAGCGCCTAGAAAGGTGGCGAAAAGGGGCATGCGCGAGAGGCTTTTGGCCTTTTGGACCACCCGGAGCATCTTGAGTTCGGTCTCCAAGGATAGGCCGTAGCCGCTTTTAATTTCAACCACGGCCGTACCGGTGCTTCGCGCTTGGCTGAGTCTCAGGAGCAAATCGTCCAAAAGTGCTTCTTCCGAACGCGCCTCCAAGGCAGCGGCGGAATTCAAGATGCCACCTCCGGCTGCCGCAATTTCGGCATAGCTCGCGCCGCGCATCCGCATTTCAAACTCCTCTGAACGTTCCTTCGCAAACACCATGTGGGTATGGGAGTCCACCAGAGCCGGGAAGGCCCAGCGGCCGGTGCCGTCTATGCTTCGCACCTGCTGGGGGTAGTCTCCAGAACGCAGCTCCTCCATAGTGCCGAACGCCACGATTTGACCGCCCTCCATGTCCAAGAAAGCATGGTTCAAGCAGGTCGCCTGATCCATGGAAGGTCCTGCCAAATAGGGAGGGGAAGTGCCTTCCAAATCCACCAGGGCGATGCCGGCGAGGTTTTCCAGTCGGGTGCGCATGGAACGAAGGTAGGGTATCGCGTATTTTTGAGGATATGGCAGGCAACACCTTTGGCGAGATTTTTCGGTTGACCACATTTGGCGAATCCCATGGAAGCGCCATGGGTGGGGTGGTGGACGGAATGCCGGCGGGCATTTGGGTCGATACCGCTCGCGTTCAAGAGGCACTAGATCGACGCAAACCAGGCCAAGGAGCGCTGACCACGGCGCGCAAAGAGAGCGATACCGTAGAGTTCTTGAGCGGCTTTCACCCTCAAGCCGATGCCCAAGGACGCCGTCAAACCCTAGGCACCCCCATTGGATTTGTGATTCGCAATACGGATGCGCATTCCAAGGACTACGATGCCTTGGCGAATACCTACCGCCCCTCGCATGCGGACTACACCTACGAAGCGAAGTACGGGCTGCGCGACCACCGAGGAGGCGGTCGTTCTTCCGCCCGTGAAACGGTTTGCCGAGTGGTGGGCGGAGCCTTAGCTCAGGCCCTTTTACCGGCTGACCTGCACATTCATGCCTTTGTGCAGCGCATGGCAGGGGTGGGCATCCCGGAGGCGGCACAGTTTGACGTGGCAAAGGCTTTTCTACACCCTACCGGCTGTCCGCACCCAGAAACGGCGGAAAAAATGGAAGCGGCTTTGCTGGCCCTTAAAGACGCAGGCGATACGGCAGGCGGAGTGATTCGCTGCCACGTTGCAGGTGTTCCGGCGGGCTGGGGCGAACCCGTTTTTGACAAGCTCCATGCGCGTTTGGGCTATGCCTTGCTGGGCATTAACGCGGCCAAAGGCGTGGAATTTGGCAGCGGTTTTGCCGGCTCAGACTCCACGGGAAGCCAGCAAAACGACGCCTTCACGGGAGTGGGGCAGACGGCGACCAATCATTCGGGCGGTATACAGGGTGGAATTTCCAACGGTATGCCTCTGGAATTTAGCGTGGCCTTCAAGCCTATTGCCTCCATCCGCCAAGCCCAACAAACGGTCACCCGCGAGGGCGATTCGACGACCCTAGAAATCACAGGGCGCCACGATCCCGCTGTTTTGCCGCGCGCCCTGCCTATTGTGGAAGCCATGACAGCGCTTGTGCTCGCGGACTTTTATTTGGCGCAACGCCATCAACTAAACGCTTGATATGAAACTTCATACAAAAATCATCCTGGGCATGGTCCTGGGCATTGTGTGGGCTGTGGCCAGCACCTACTGGAACGGAGCCACCTTTACCCAAAATTGGCTCGCCCCCTTTGGCACCATCTTCATCAATGCGTTGAAACTCATCGCCATTCCCTTGGTGCTCTTTAGCATCATCGACGGAGTGGGACAGCTGGGCGATCCCAAAGCGTTGGGCCGCATCGGGGGCAAGGCCCTGGGGCTATATGTGGGAACGACCCTCATCGCCATTTTGATCGGTCTGGCGCTGGGCAACCTCACCCAGCCCGGTACCTACGCCTCCGAAGCGCAAATCGTAGACAACCGCCTGGGCTTTGAGGCCTGGCTGCAGTCCAACGACAAGCCTTCGCCCGATGGGCAGTGGTGGAGCAGCAACCCGGCTTATGCGGACCGTCTCGCGGGTCTTCCTGTGGAGGCTGCGGACAGCGATTTGACCGACAAGATCACCGCGGCACGCGCAGAATCTGACCGTGGACCCTTGGCCTTCCTGGTCGACATTGTTCCCAGCAACATCTTCTTAGCCTTCAACAATTCCTTGATGCTGCAGGTGATCTTCTTTGGCCTCTTCTTTGGCATTGCCATTGTTATGCTACCCAAAGACGGGACCGAGACCCTCCGTGCCTTCATGAGCCAGAGCGCCCAGGTATTCATCAAAATGGTGGAAATCGTTATGATTGGCGCCCCCTTCTTTGTATTCGCCTTGATGGCTAGCACCTTGACCAAGTTGGCGGGCGACGATCCCAGCCGCCTGGTCGAACTCTTCTCCTCCTTTAGCGTCTATATGCTCACCGTGGTAGGGGGGCTGTTGGTTATGGCGTTGCTGGTCTATCCAACGATTGTGTGGCTTTCGATCCGAAAAAAAGGCTACTCCTGGCTTAAAACCTTCTCCTTTCTCCACCAGAACATCCGTCCTGCCCAATTGCTGGCCTTCAGTACGAGTTCATCGGCTGCGACCTTGCCTGTGACTATGGATTGCGTGCACGACGATCTCAAAGTGAGCGAGGAAATTTCACAGTTCACCCTTCCCATTGGCGCTACGGTCAACATGGACGGCACAAGCCTCTACCAGGCAGTGGCCGTCTTGTTTTTGGCGCAGTTGCACGGACTGGACCTGAGCTTAGCGCAGGAAATGACCATCGTGTTTACTGCGGTGATGGCCTCCATTGGGGCTGCTGCGATTCCCTCTGCGGGTCTGATCATGCTGATTATGGTCCTCGATGCTGTGGGCCTCAATCCTGCGTGGATAGCCATTATTTTCCCGGTAGACCGGATTTTGGACATGTGCCGAACGGTCATCAACGTCACAGGCGACGCCTCTGTCGCCGTGGCTGTGGCCGAATCTGAAGGCCAATGGGGCGGATGAAGTCTACCTATTTCCTCGTAGCGGCCTTGTTGGCTGGACCCTTGAGCGCCCAAGTTGAGCTGGGTTCCTGCGATGCGGCGCCCGCCCCTTCGGCCGAAGTCCTCAAGGCGGAGCAAGCCTTAGATCGTGCCGATGTGAACATGGGCCGCGTGTACCTCAACGCCATCGAACGCAAGTCACCGGATCAACGGATTCACTTTCACTATTTGTCGGCGGAATGGAACCTGCTCTCCGGCCGTCCGGAAGCTGCGGCCTCGCTGTTCGACCAAGTGTACCAGGTTTGCCCCGACTACAGTCCCGATTTGCGCTATAAGCTGGGCGCGCTGTGGGCCGGGCAGGGCCGCCAGGCAGATGCTCAACGGCTATTCGCGGAATTTATCGCTTCGGCCCCCGCAGGTTCTCCCTTTGTGGCGGAGGCCAAGCGCCAAGTCAAGGCCTGGGCGGTCGTGGACTCGCTCAAGCAGCATCCTATTGACTTTGCACCCTACCGAATCCAAGGCCTCGATGCTCCCGCAGATGAATTCTTGGGCGTTCTGAGCCCCGATGAGCACCTATGGTACTTCACGCGCAGGCAGGAAGTTTTGGACCGGAAAAGCGGCCCTGCACCCATCCGACGACTCAAAGAAGAATTCTGCGTCGGTCGCCAAACGGAAAACGGTGTCATCGAAATCACCCCGCTTGCTCCGCCGTTTAATCAAGGCTTTAATGAAGGAGGCCCAAGTTTGACCGCCGATAACCGCTGGATGGCTTTGACCTCTTGCAAGCTCCTGGGGAGCGGCTACCGCAATTGCGATATTTTCCTCGTCCAAAACACCTACGACGTTTGGTTGGATTTTAAAGACCTGCCGACGGTCAATTTGCCGGACTCATGGGAGAGCCAGCCGACGCTTTCGGCCAATGGCGACCGCTTGATCTTCACGTCCAACCGAAAAGGGGGATTCGGAGGCCTGGACCTGTATGAGGTGCTCCGCCAGCCGGATGGTTCCTGGTCCGAGGCGAAGAACCTAGGGCCTCGGGTGAATACGCCAGACGATGAGAAAAGTCCTTTTTTGCATGCCGATGGGCACACCCTCTTCTTTTCTTCGAACGGCCATCCGGGTCTAGGGGATTTTGACGTTTTTGTTCTGGATCTGCAGGGGCCATCTGGACCGCAGAATTTAGGCTACCCCATCAACACGGAGCGTGCCGAAGTGGGCTTCGCCGTGGCGGCCAAATCCCCCATGGCCTACTTCTCGAGCAATGAAAAGGTAGGAGACTTACCTGCGGGTTCGGGCTATGATTTTTACGGTTTTCCTTTGCCCGCTTCAGCGACGGCAGATGCCGTTACCTTCTTGACCGGTAAGGTCGAGGGGGCGGATGTGCTGCCCGATGGGGTGAGTCTGCGCATCGAGAATCTTCAAACGAGGGAGATTACGCGCGTTCGGGTGGATGCAGCGAGTGGAACCTATACCGCTGTCCTGGCTACTCCAAATGCCGCGGATTACGTCATTAGCGTGGAGAACCCTGAAATCGGCTACACGGCGGTACGCATCGAAGTAGATCCTCGAGACGAGGAGGCAGAAGTGCCCTTGCTCGAGGCAAAGCGTTTAGAAGTGGGCGAGAGCTTCTCCTTGAATTCAATTCAATTCGCAACCAACAGCTACCAAATGTCCGCCCTGGACAAAGCCTCGTTGGCCCCCTTTGTGGCCTACCTCCAAGCGCATCCTTCTATGACTATTGAGTTGCAAGGGCATACCGACAACGTGGGGCGCTCCGGAGACAATCAAGTTCTTTCGCAACGCCGCGCAGAGGCCGTGCAAGCCTATCTGTTGAGTCAAGGCGTTCCGGCGGCTCAAATGCGTGCCAAAGGCTATGGCGATAGCCAACCGGTTGCAGACAACCGCCTGCCCGAAGGCCGTGCTAAGAACCGCCGCACCGTCTTCCAAGTGCTCACCAAGTAGAGGAGGGGTATCCAACCACCCCCAATTGTGTACGCATAAAAAAAGGCCCCGAGTGGGGCCTTTTAAGTTTCTGGATGCCTTTCGGCTTATCCGCGACGCTCTTTGATACGTGCAGACTTACCAGTGCGCTCACGCTGGTAGAAGATACGTGCGCGACGTACTTTACCACGCTTGTTCACCTCGATTTTCTCCAGGTTGGGCATGTTCACCGGGAAGATACGCTCCACGCCGATGTTGCCAGACATTTTACGGATGGTAAAGGTTTCCGTTACACCAGAGCCACTGCGCTGGAGGACGTCGCCGCGGAAGAACTGCGTACGCGTCTTTTCACCTTCACGAATCTTGTAGTACACCGTGATGGTATCACCCGCTTGGAAGCTGGGGAACTCTTTGGTCTCTACATACTTTTCTTGGACGTATTTAATCAGGTCCATGGTTCTTGCATTTAATGCGTTCATCGATCGTCAACGTACACCACTTTGGCCAGAGGTTGGCGTCGCAAAACTCCTGTTTGGCGTTGTGCAAAGCACATACTTCCTCCTAGGAGGGCGCAAATATAGGATTAAATCGCTTAGGTTGAGCGGGTCTAGCAGGCTTTACTCACCCAATAAATCGGGACGGCGCTCTTGGGTGCGGGCTAGGGCCTGTGCATGGTTCCATTCTTCGATCTTCTTGGCGTGGCCTGAGGTCAGAACATCAGGAACGGTCATGCCGCGAAACTCCGCCGGACGCGTGTACACGGGAGGGGCGAGTAGATCGTCCTGGAAGGAATCTGTTAAAGCGGAGGTTTCATCATTTAAAACACCTGGAATCAGGCGAATGAGTGCGTCAGAAATCACAGCCGCGGCTAATTCGCCCCCGCTCAAAACGTAATCCCCAATGCTAATCTCATGGGTCACAAAGTGATCTCGAACACGCTGGTCAATCCCCTTGTAATGGCCGCAGATAATGAGAACGTTGCCCAGCAGGGAAAGCTGGTTGGCGTCCTTCTGATCAAAGCGCTTGCCGTCCGGAGTGGTGTAGATAATGGCGTCGTAGGAACGTTCGGCCTGCAAGGATTCAATGCAGGCAAAAAGCGGTTCGGGCCGAAGCACCATGCCCGCATTGCCGCCAAAAGAGTAATCGTCCACCTGTTTGTGTTTGCCCATACCAAAGGCTTTCAGGTCGTGCAAATGCACTTCCGCGATGCCTTTCTGCTGAGCACGCTTTAAGATGCTCGCTTCAAAGGGACTCCGAATGAGCTCCGGGAGAACGGTGATAATGTCAATCCGCATGGACTACGCCAAGCCGATTTCCACCAGGCGCTCATGCAAGTATGCACCCGCCGTGATGTCTTCAAATGCTTTGGGATTTTCCTCCGTAATACAGAAATCCAAGCAGTTAAGTGGCATATCCTCCGCAGGATGCACAAAGAAGGGCATGGAGAAGCGGGGGAGGTGGCATTTTTCAGCAGGAGGGTTGACCACACGGTGTGTCGTGCTGCGCAATTTGTTGTTGGTCAAGCGCTGGAGCATATCCCCAACGTTGATTACAAGCACTTCCGCCGTTACGTGGATCGGCAGCCATTCTCCTTCTTTGGAGAGGAGCTCCAGTCCTTCTGCGGATGCGCCCATCAGTAAGGTGATAAGGTTGATGTCTTCGTGTGCTGCGGCGCGGATTCCCTCTACGGCCTTTTCTTGGCCAGGGTAATGGATGGCGCGGAAAATAGAATGACCTTGGTTGAGGTAGGCGTCAAAATAACTTTCGGGCAATTCTAAGTGCAAGGCGATTGCGCGTAGCAGATTGCGGCCGACACTTTCGAGTTTTTCGTAGGCGGCCTTCACGGTACTGTCCAATCCCGCTACATGGGGTACCAGAACGTTGGGCATCAAGCCGCGTTCGGATGCATTCATAGGGCCCCATTGGTAGAACTCTTTAAGGTCAGGTTTGCTTTCACCTTTCGCGTGTTCCACTCCAAACGGTGTGTACCCGCGCTGGCCCTTGGCATTTGGCAAATGAGACCGCATCTTGTCCTCGGTGCTCTGATGAAAAAAAGATTCTACTACGTGCGTCAAGGCCGCACGTTCTTCATTGGAAAAACCATGGCCTTCGATGGCCGCAAAACCTGTGGTTGCAAAGGTTGAACCCAGTTGGTCGACAAAGGACTGGCGGCTAGAAGCGTCGCCGTTCACAAAGTTCTCGAGGTTAAGTGTCTGCAGTTTCATACGACAAAGGTACTTCCTGCCTCACCTTTGTGCTACTACACAGCCTTTAGACACGTATGGAATTCACCGCCCAAAACGCCGAAGCTCTTTATACCGCCCTTTTTTTACCTCGCGCCGTTGAAGAGCGCATGCTGATCGCGCTCCGACAAGGCCGTATTTCGAAGTGGTTCTCCTCGTATGGTCAAGAAGCGGTGTCCGTGGGTACGGCGCTTGCCATGGACACGGATGAGTGGATTTGTACCATGCACCGAAACTTGGGTGTATTCACGTCCCGCGACATTCCCTTGCAGAAGCTTTTTGCCCAATTTCAGGGCAAAAAAACGGGTTTTACCAAGGGTAGGGATCGTTCGTTCCACTTTGGCAGCACGGAGCACAAGATTTTTGGGATGATTAGTCACCTCGGTCCTCAATTAGGGGTGGCCGATGGGTTGGCTTTGGCCCGAAAACTCCGTGGGGAGCAAAAATGCGTCCTAGTCTACACGGGGGATGGAGGTGCTTCTGAAGGCGATTTTCACGAGGCACTAAATGTGGCAGCGGTTTGGCAACTTCCCGTCCTCATTGTGGTGGAGAACAATCAATGGGGGCTGTCGACGCCCTCCAAAGAGCAATTTGTCTTCGATTCGTTTACCGTGAAGGGCCCTGCTTATGGAATGGAAGCCCATCAGGTGGATGGAAACGATTTCGAGGCGGTCTTTTCGATGACGAAAACGTTGACTGATTCCATTCGCGAAAATCCACGCCCGATTTTGCTAGAATGCGTAACGTTCCGAATGCGCGGCCACGAAGAGGCCTCCGGAACGAAATATTACCCCGATGGCCTAATCGATTCTTGGAAGGAGAAGGATCCTGTGGATCGATTTCGAGCACAGGTTTTAGCCCAAGGTTGGATGACCGAAGATCGTCTACGCGACGTGGAAGAATTTTGCCATAAAACGGTGCTGGAAGAGCTAAATGCAGCCCTGGAAGAACCAGCGCCTGAATACCATGCACAGGCAGAGCTAAGTGATGTATTCGCTCCGGTAGATTCGATCCTGCCAGCACCGTCGGGTGGTCCCGTTAAAAAAATGCGTCTCATTGATGCTATCCACGATGCGCTTGGCACGGCCCTCGAACGCCATTCCAATTTGGTGTACATGGGCCAGGATATTGCGGATTACGGCGGTGTTTTTAAGGCTACGGAAGGTTTTAGCGACACCTATGGCAAAGACCGCGTCCGAAACACACCACTTTGTGAATCGGCCATTGTAGGCGCTGGGGTGGGATTGAGCGTGGAAGGGTATAAGGCGATGGTCGAGATGCAATTTTCCGATTTTGTCACAGAAGCGATGACTCAGATC
>JALQUY010000229.1 GCA_023260615.1 Schleiferiaceae bacterium | reverse complement strand
TATATTCCAATTGTTTTTGAAGAGAGTTTATTTCCTTTTTCAAGGACATAGTTGTCATATAATTCACAAACGTACCCACGACCATCATAAGAACGATGACCGCACATACACCTAAAATAAATGATGTTATTTCCATAATTCGTTAAAGTATTAATATGTCAAAGAACTCACTTTGTTGGAAGGGACGGATTCGAACCGCCGTACCCGTAAGGGAACAGATTTACAGTCTGTCGGTTTTAACCACTCACCCACCTTCCATTGTTAGAAACAGGAACAACTTTATCAGGAATCCCACATATAGCTTCACACACCATTAGAGAGTTGTACTTAGTGTGTACCCTTGCGTCAATGCTCTCCCAGCTTGTTATTCTACGCTTCCTCTGTTCCCTTTTGCGGAGAGGGAGGGATTCGAACCCCCGGACCTGTGACAGTCAACGGTTTTCAAGACCGCCGCGTTCGACCACTCTGCCACCTCTCCGATAGTACACCCAACAGGAGTCGAACCTGTAACCTACGCATTAGAAGTGCGTTGCTCTATCCAATTGAGCTATGGGTGCAAATTTGGTACCGATGGCCGGATTCGAACCGGCACGGACATTACTGTCCAAGGGATTTTAAGTCCCTCATGGCTACCTTTTCATCACATCGGCAATTTGCTGTTCCTGTAAGTCAAAGAACTACTGTTCTATTTTGTTGATACAAATATAAGTCAGGATTTATTAATGGACAATACTTGTATCAAAAAACTTTGTTACCCCAGATAGATTCGAACTACCATTAAGTGGACCAAAACCACTTGTCCTGCCATTAGACGATGGGGTAATTTTGAGGTCCCGAGCGGATTCGAACCGCTGAATAAGAGTTTTGCAGACTCCCCCCTTAAACCACTTG
>JALQUY010000228.1:548-897 GCA_023260615.1 Schleiferiaceae bacterium | reverse complement strand
CTCGCTGAGTTTGGACAATAGCGCCCCAGGAGTAAAACCTTCCAGATTCTCATCCAAACCTTGCTCTTCGCTGAGTCGCAAACGACGGATAAACGAATAACGAACCCTGAAGAACTCGTCCATATTGTTGGAATGGATTCCGAGAAAACGCAATCGTTCAATCAAAGGATTCGATAAATCCTCCGCCTCTTGCAGTACACGTTCATTGAAGCGTAACCAACTAATATCTCTGTTGAAATAAGTATATTCCACCCTTTAATTTTTTAATCGCTTGGGATACTCAAATTGAATCAAATCGGCCCCCGGCCCTATATCCTCCCAGCGTTGACAGTCAAATCGAACGATGACT
>JALQUY010000228.1:0-538 GCA_023260615.1 Schleiferiaceae bacterium | reverse complement strand
AGCACTGGTCATTTCATTTACAAAGTCAGTGATCCCTGGGTTGTGCGCAAAGTACATTGCGGCATCACACATGTCTGAGGTCTTCCGCACCACAGCAAGAATTTCTTCTGCACTACTATGGTACAACTCATCGTCTATAGCGACCTTGCTTGCAGGAACACTCAGGTTCTTTGCGAAGATTAAGGCAGTGTGCAATGCTCTGGTCGCAGGGGAACTACACATACTGAAATAGTCTGCATTAATGCTTTCTTCACGTAAATATTGCCTGACGAGATCGAATACCACGCCCTTTCAAGGGTCTATCACGGTCTTCAATTCCGTCAATTGACCAGGAACTCTTAGCGTGCCGAATTAGATAGAGTGTTTTCATACTTGTAAAGTACACTATTTCAGCGTATTCACTAAAGTGATGAGACTACTTTATCTCACATTTAACAATAAATTCAATCGAAATTAATCTATAGACAACTCCTTGGCTTCATTCCAAAGAACCTCCATTTCGTCTAAAGTCATGGAAGACAACTCTTTACCTTGGCTA
>JALQUY010000227.1 GCA_023260615.1 Schleiferiaceae bacterium | reverse complement strand
TCCTAATTTCCCTTCGTGAACCACTTGATTAACACCCCGTCCATTCTGATTGCGCTGGCCGCAATTGTGATTGTCTCGTACTTGTTCAACTTATTGGCCAAGAAGACGCGCATACCCAGCGTGCTCATGCTTTTGGGCATGGGCATCCTGTTTAATGTCGGGGGCAACTACGCCTCCTTCCCGCAGCCCGATGTCCGACCGGCTCTGGAAATTTTGGGTTCCGTGGGATTGATCATGATTGTCCTCGAGGCTGCCCTGGATTTGGAATTGCGCCGGGAACATACTGGGATGATTGGACGTAGCCTTGGACTGACCCTCCTCGAAATGGGGGCCACCACCTTCTTCTTGTCCGCATTATTTCACGTCGGCATGGACGCCCCCTGGGACCGTGCCATTCTCTATGCGGTGCCTTTGAGCATCTTGAGCTCGGCCATCATCATTCCCTCGGTGGAGAACATGCGGCACGACCTCAAAGAATTCATGATTTACCAATCGACGTTCAGCGATATTTTGGGCATTATGCTCTTTTACTTTCTGGTGGAGGGCTTCGAAAATCCTGGTGGAAGCACGAGTGAATGGCTGATGCAATTCGGCTGGTCCTTTGGGGTTTCCATCTTGGTCTCCGCCGTGTTCTCCTACCTCTTGGTCATCCTGCTCCAAAACATCAAAACGCAGCTCAAACTCTTCCTCTTGATTGCGGTGCTCATCCTGCTGTATGCGGTGGGTAAGATGCTGCATTTGAGCTCTTTGCTGGTCATTTTGATCTTCGGCCTGATTCTCAACAACCCCAATTTATTCTTCCCCGGCAAGTTGCAAAAATGGCTCAAAGCGGACATCGTGAGCGGTCTGTTGAACGACTTCAAATTGATCACGCGCGAGACCGCCTTTATTGTCCGAAC
>JALQUY010000226.1 GCA_023260615.1 Schleiferiaceae bacterium | reverse complement strand
GATTGCTTCATGGGCGAACAGTTTATGATGCTAATGAAGGAGAAAGATTTTTACAAGGTTGCTATATAGACTACGATAGTACCGAAGGAAAATTAAGACACTTAAAAAGAAAGTTTAATCTATAGAAATATTTTCTATTTGGGCTTCTGCATCCCTAATAGATTTTTCATAGTCTAAAGCCATTTGATCAGCACTTATTACTTCAACTTTTTCTATTCCAAAAAAATTTAAAATAAATTTTAACCAAGGCGTTAAAAAATCTTCTGAGCTATTTAGTTTTGTTCCTCCAGAAGTAATCACAAGATAAGCTTTTTTATTTTTTAATAACCCTTCTCTTCTACCATTAGGTTTAAATTTAAAGGTTTCCCCTATTCTTGCAGCTAAATCTGACCAAGCTTTAAGAGTTGCGGGTGGTCCGTAATTATATATTGGAGCTGAAATTATAATAATATCACTCTCTTTTAATTCTTTTACTAGCTTGTCAGAAAGTTCAAACATTTTCTTATGTTCTTCAGTTTGATCCTTCTCATCAATTTTCATTCCAGATTCTGTTAAGCCACTTACAAAAAGCATTTCATCATCTAAATCTCTATAAATTACTTCATCCTCTGGTTTTTTGATTTTTTCCAAAAGTTTTTTTGCTAACGCTCTCGAAGTTGAGCCTTTTTTTCTAGCACTTGAATCTATTTGATAAATTTTCATTAATTACTTTAACCAAAGTTTTGCATAAAAGGAAAGATCTCAATTAAATAAAACCCAATTGCTTGCAATTGATTAGTTAAAATCAAAATTCCAGTTATTAATAAAGTTATTCCACCTATTTTTGATATTAAATTAATATTTTTCTTAAAGTTTTTAGAAAATAATAAAAATCTTTGAATTAAATATCCTGATAAAACAAAAGGAATAGCTAAA
>JALQUY010000225.1 GCA_023260615.1 Schleiferiaceae bacterium | reverse complement strand
AGCTGCTTTACCAACATCTGATGAAACAATATCTTTAACAGCTCCCACTGCTTTTTTACCAAGTTTTTTAAGTGAGCTACCTATACCATACTGTTCTCTAGGCACGACATTCATGATGCCACCACCCATGTATAATTGTCTATTCATCTGTCCTCTTGATATTGTCATAATTTAGCTAAATTGTTAAGGCAGGCTTTTAATCCTGGAACCTCCTTTTTACTTGGTTTTTCCAAATAAATCAAGACTTGGCATTATAACTGTTACGTCTCTCTTAATGTCAGCTTCTGGTACGTTTTTTGCCTTCCAGTCCTCTTCGTTTGCATAGACTTCACCAGTCTTTTTGTTGCTTATTGTTTCTATTATCTTCTTTGGTTTTATGACTTTCATCTTCCTCCTATGTTCTATCAAATTCTAGTATTGATACTGTTCCTTCAAATATATCAGCTGCTCCTGCTTGTAATTGTAGTTTATCGTTTTCTTCTAATATAACTGTACCATCAGCCACAGATTGTGAATTACCTGAATTTACTGTGTGTTCTGCAAACTGATATGATCTACCTGCTGAATCATCATATATAAAAGCTTTTATTTCAGTGTTAGCTGCACCTACATTTGCTACGTGTATGTTTTGTATAATAGCTCTTGAGTTAGAAGGCACAGTATAAATGTCTGTAACATCGGTTGTTGTTAAATCAAAGTTTGCGTTCTTATACCTATTGGCCATTTTTTCCTCCTGTAAAGAAATTTAATCTTTGTGTCTCTTCTCTAAGATCTTGTTGAAAGGTAGAGTTTAGTTTTTCTACAAGTCCGTCAAGATCTCTAATCAATGCATCAGCTACAGCTTGATTATATTCTTTACTAGGTCTTGTAAATACTACCGTTATCTTTGCCATTATCTTCTTCCGTCTGGTTGTAT
>JALQUY010000224.1 GCA_023260615.1 Schleiferiaceae bacterium | reverse complement strand
AGATTCTACCTTTACAACTTGCGGCATATCTACATCGCCAATATAGACCGTAGTCTCTATTCCGGTCTCAGTTAGCCAAGAGCTTGCTTCTACTTCTAAACTTACTTTAATACTCATCGCTCATTCTCCAAACACTGAAGGCGCTAACTTAGCAGCCTCTTCCATATAATAGTCACTTGGATAATGCTTGAGCAGTGACCTTGCTCGTAATCGGATTGCTCGAGGCACACGAGGCGTTTCTTTTGGATCACATAACGCAAGCAAAAACGCTTCGGTATTCTTCACAGCAACCTTTCTTTCTCTAGGCATTGTCATATACTGCTTGCTCCACGAACACTTTATCGAACTTACGATAACTCTTAGAGAACGACATGGGTTTTTTGAATCGTTCTACAACGGTAGTTCCGGCTTTCATATACCCCCAGCACTTACCACTCTCATTCAAGAAATAAGTATGGGGCTGAAACCCCTCAGTCTTTTCCAACAGTCCATTATATTTCATTCGCATATCGCCTCGTGTGCAACATAGTAAGCCCCGCCCATAATAACACCGACACCCAATCCAATAGGCGTTGTAGCTACCACAGCAAACGGCACACCGGTCATGACACCGATACCTACACCGTCTACTGCCGGGTTTCTCTTGCATTGGTAATCGTTCGAAGCAAACCTCGCATTCGCACACCCAGCGAGAGAGACACAGACCATGAGTATGACAGCTTTCATCATGTGTTATCTCCGTCTGTGTACTTCACCTTGTCCTTGTCATACAGGGCATGCTCTTGTTCAATCTCAATAGAGTCAGTAACATACCATGTCACCAATAAAGTAGTAGATATCAAACCTGCAAATACAGTGAGAATCATCACTCTTCTCCTAGAATAATCTGAATATGCTCTTCTTCAATAGCAAGCAAG
>JALQUY010000223.1 GCA_023260615.1 Schleiferiaceae bacterium | reverse complement strand
ATCCTGTGCTGCCGAGTGCTGGGTTGGTAAATTTAAAAGTAGCCCTCTGCCTTGCGCTTCTCCATGGAGGCTTCAGAGGTTTGATCATCCATGCGGGTGGCACCCCGCTCACTGACGGTCACGCCTAAGGTCTCAATCACGATGTCAGTCGCGTTGGCGGCGTGACTTTCAACTGGGCAGGTACAGGTGATATCGCCGACGGTGCGGAATCGGACTTGACGAGTCTCGATCGTCTCGCCCGTTTTCGCCGGTGTGAGCGACGTGACGGGTACCCACAGCCCTTTACGTTGAACCACACTTCGAGGGTGGCTGTAATACAAGGACGGCAGCTCGATTCGTTCGCGGGCGATGTATTGCCACACGTCGAGCTCAGTCCAATTGGAGATGGGGAACACACGGAAGTGCTCCGACGGGTGGTGACGTGTGTTGAACAACTGCCAAAGTTCAGGACGTTGTGACTTGGGCTGCCATTGGCCAAAGCTGTCGCGGTGGGAAAAAATACGCTCTTTGGCACGGGCCTTTTCCTCGTCGCGGCGGGCACCGCCCATGAGTGCATCGAATTTGAACTCTTCGATTGCTTCAAGCAAAGTCACAGACTGGTAGGCATTACGCGACTCCTGGGGATCGCGCAGCCTAACAGTGCCCTTTGCAATCGAAGATTCAACATGCCGCACGATGAGTTGGGCACCCAGCTCGGCCGCGCGTTGATCTCGAAACGTGGTGACCTCCGGGAAATTATGGCCCGTGTCAATCATGAGCAGTGGGAACGGCAGGCGCCCGATACCAAAGGCCTTTTCAGCGCACTTCAGCATCACCAAAGAGTCTTTACCGCCTGAAAAAAGCAGTGCGGGGCGTTCGAAGTTGGCGACGACTTCGCGCAACAAATAAATTGTTTCTGCCTCAAGGCTGTCGAGGTGTT
>JALQUY010000222.1 GCA_023260615.1 Schleiferiaceae bacterium | reverse complement strand
CATAAGAATGTTCACAATTATGGTCGAGTTCATAATTGGCTGAAGATGACAGGTGTTGCTTACAAAGACGATAAACGTAAGAAGTTCGAAGATGCTGTTAGTCGTCTTGAGGCTAATAAGTCTAAGTATTCGTCTACGGATGATAATGAGAATGATCTATCTAAGATGTCTAAGGATGATCTTAAATTGGTCTATAAAGATCTCTCAAAGCGTAAGTATGGCTTTCAGTATAAGACTGTACCACAAGCTCATACAGATTTTATGGATAAGTTGAAAAAAGCTCTAGAGGATTAATGTTTGCTAAGTGGACCGAAGTAAACGGTATAAAATGTCAGGGCAAGACAGAAGCAAGAGTATGTCAGGCCCTATTTGATTTAGGATTCAATGTTGAACGAGGTAAGTATGTTGAGACTCCAGAAGGTCGATATACACCAGACTTTGATATTGGATCCGTTTTTATTGAAGTCAAGGGAATCAATTCCTGGTATCAGGCGTGTGGTTTAGTTCCCATGATTGAGAATGCAAGAGACCCCAAGTTGGCTAAGGTCTCTGATAAATCTTTAAAGAAGATGCTACATGTCAACAAAATAAAGCCTGTCTATGTAATTGTGGACTTGACTTCTTCAAAAAAATCTTTATTATCAATGGATAGACCAAATACAGATCTAAATGTATTCTATGGTTATCCAAATGAATTGAAGGAATTCCTACATGAATTTACCCCTGATCTCTCACGAGATTCCACACTCATTAGCGAAGGCGGAAGCTAATGGAGACTATCGTATTAACGATTATTTGTTTATTCTTCTTCATCGCTATATTGAAGATCCTGTTTACCGTGATATTGTGGATAACTATGACGGCTTTACCATTCTTGATAATAGTTGTTTTGAGCTTGGTAGTGCTCTCAGTAATGATCTCATCGTCGATTATGTTGAACGAATCAAACCAG
>JALQUY010000221.1 GCA_023260615.1 Schleiferiaceae bacterium | reverse complement strand
GAAGCCAGTACCAGTTGTGGTGTTCACAGAGCCAGTCACAGTAGTGGTGCTGTTAGCGCCAAAAGTTTGTGACACAACGTTCTGATCCATCTTCCAGTTCATACCAGCAGAATCACGGCCCATCAAACCTTTACGGTATTGTTCGCCGATAGCTTCTGGAGGAACGAACAAGCCCTTCAAGCTGTTAACGATAACAGCAGAAGTGAATGGTTCCACAGTCATTGAGCGGCGGCCATCACGGGGTGCGCCTTCAGCGTCAAGGTAAGCGCCAGCGGTCAGATAAGTAATCAGATCGCTAGGAGGTGTACCAGCAGTACCAACGATGTTAGCTGTGTTCAAAGCAGCCATAGACAGACCGTCACGGTCAATCTTGTTGGCGATAGCAGCGATAGCTGGCTTCAAAACACGGTCGCTGAACATATCCAAGCTCAAGGCCAAGTCTTGAGTTGTGAATTGTGTGTCAACGTGGAACTGTGTAGACAAGGTAACGGGCACGCTAGTTTCGTTGAAATCTTCAACGTTCAAAGCGGGGCCAGTAGTACCGATGAAACGACCAGGGCGGCGAACGTTCACGGTGTTGCCGATTTTGGCGCCAACAACAGCGAATTGATCGTCATAGTTACGGTCAACTTCCGAGGTGAAAGTCAGTTCGTTTTCCAAGACCATCAACGCTTCGTTGGTGATCTTGCTAATGGTAAGCAGTTGGTTGCTCATTTGGGTTACTCCAAAAAAAGATTAGGTTTATCGAATCTTTCCAGCCTTACGAGCAGCCTTCCAAGCCTGATATGAACCGTGGAACTCGCCATTAGCAGTCAACGGTACGTCAGCTTTTCCGCTTGCCCGAATCGGTTGGATCGGTTCAGGTGCTTTACTTCTAGCCACAGAGGGTTTTTCGGCCTGTTTAGGAGCCTCAAATTTTGCTTCAAGTTTCCCAATCTCGCGCAAGGCTTTAATCGGCGGCATGGCAGCAA
>JALQUY010000220.1 GCA_023260615.1 Schleiferiaceae bacterium | reverse complement strand
TCAAAAATAGTTTCACAATACTTACCACCAGAATATCCATACGACGTTGTGGGTGGTGCAAGAAACGTGAAGCAAGCTGACTTTGATGACAGAGTGGATATTGTACCAGTTGCAGATCCAAATATTTTCTCAATGAGTCAAAGAATTACACTTGCACAAACACAATTACAAATCGCAACATCTAATCCACAATTACACAACATGTATCAAATCTATAGAAACATGTATAATGCAATTGGTGTAAAAGATGTTGATGCAGTGTTACCACCACCTGCACCAAATGCTCCAATGGACCCAAGTATGGAACACATAAACGCTTTAGGTGGTAAACCGTTCCAAGCTTTTCCTGGTCAAGACCATCAAGCACACATTACAGCTCACTTAAACTTCATGTCTGTCAATATGGTTAGAAATAATCCGATGGTTATGGCTGCAATACAAAAAAATATACTAGAACACATTTCAATTATGGCTCAAGAACAAGTTCAATTAGAATTTAGAGAGCAATTAATGCAAATGCAACAGATGCAACAGATGGCTGCAACAAATCCACAGGTTCAACAACAGTTACAATCACTAAATAACCAAGTTGAAGCAAGAAAAGCAGTATTAGTTGCTGAAATGACTGAAGATTTTATGAAAGAAGAGAACAAAATCACTTCTCAATTTGATTCTGACCCGTTATTGAAGCTAAAATCACGTGAAGTTGACCTTAGAGCGATGGAAAATGAGCGAAAAGCGAAACAAGATGAGGCTCAAAACGATTTTAACAGAGCAAAATTGATGCAAGCGCAAGAAATAGCCGAAGATAAACTTGAACAGAACGAAGATTTGGCTAAATTACGTGCTGGAGTAAGTCTTGCAAAGCAAGGTGTACAACAAGCGCAAGTTATGATAGATGATAACAAATAATAAGAGGTAAAAATTATGATCAACTATAAAAAATCTAAAGAAGTCAAGATTCCAGAACAAAATTTGGAGAT
>JALQUY010000021.1 GCA_023260615.1 Schleiferiaceae bacterium | reverse complement strand
CTGTTCAGGCATCTCAAACATGCCTTGGAAGGTTTCGTCGAAGGTTCCATCCGTGGATTGCGCCGTGGTAGAAAGCGACACTGCCAACAGTACTAAAAATATGAGACACTTCTTCATCGTACCAAGAATTTGGAGCTGAACCCATTGGATAGAATCGTGTAGAGCCCCGTTGGCATGGAGACGGTTTCCAAGGTGTATTCACCGTTTTGGATGCGGTCTGATTTAAGCGTTTTGCCCTGCATATCGACAATAGAGAAGTCTACCTCTTCCGAATACGAAAACTTCACCCAGCCCTCACCGTACGAAACGACCACTTGCTCCGGCTGCCAGAGTTCCTCTTCATTTCCGACACCAATGAGCTACCGTGGCAATTTTTTACACCATCGCCAGCTCCCCACCATTCAACCGACTCTTCTCTGCCGCAAAACCCATCAAGTGGGACTCAATGGACGCGCCAATCGTTGAGGTTAGCAAGCTGGGATCTTCATGGCCCACGGCCTGAATAAAGTCGGATACCAACTTCCAGTCGCCGCCGCCGTGGCCATCGGTTTTTTGCTCCCAAACGGTCTTTTCGCCGGTGCGGAAATCGGTGTGAGTGAATGAGGTCATATCACCCACCACGTCGCCCATGGAGCCCATGACACGCGTTCGGCGCCCATGGTAGGACGTGAAAGCCTCCATATTGAAGGAAGCGGTCACCCCATTTTCAAACAGCATGTTCATCGTGTAATGATCCGGCTGGTCGTTCTCCATCCGATACACACAGCGGCCATAATTGCTTTCGCGCAGGTAGGTCATGATGGCCTCGCCGTGCAGGTCTTTGTCTTCGGGTAGGTCAAAATGGTGCAGCCATGTGCGGTCGCGGTGGTAAATTTTTAGGGCCGAATACGGGCAGTTCGCCTCCGCCGCACAACCATCGGTACAGCGTGCCGTGGAGCCTTCGGGCGCATTTTCGGAGGTAAACCAGCTCACATCCCCAAAGGCGTTTAGCGACTTCACCGGGCTTCCGACTAGCCAGCGCATCATGTCCAAATCGTGGCACGATTTGGCCAAAATAATGGGGGCTGTCTGCACCGAATTGTGCCAATTTCCGCGCACAAACGAATGGCTCATGTGTACGTGCTGAATGGGCTCAAAGTGCTGCATGGAAACCACCTTTCCCAGTACGCCGGACTGCATGATTTCGCGCAGTTTTTCAAAGTAGGGGGCATAGCGGAGGACGTGGCAGACCGCGACAATTTTTCCGCTGCGTTCGGCCAATTCTAAAATGTCCCGGCATTCCTGCTCAGAGGGCGATATAGGTTTTTCCAACAAGACATGGTAGCCCATCTCCAATGCCTTCATGCACGGACCATAGTGTAAATCGTCCGGGGTTGTAATGATAATAGCGTCGGCGAATTTGGGCCGTTCAAACACCCGCTCCCAGGTAGCAAACCGGTTCTTCTTGGCAATGTTGTGCTTTTCCGCATAGCGCTCGTTCCGTATTTCAATCGGCTCCGCCACCCCAATGATGTTCAGCTCTTCGGGGTATTGCACGGCATAATTGCCATACACGTTTCCGCGATTTCCCGCCCCGCAGGTAATGGCCGTCAAGGGGCCTTTAGGCAGGGGACGCTTGTTCTCAAACGAGGGAATGATGAGTCGCTCGCCGAACTCATTTTCAGCCCAGGCCGACAAGGGTAAAACAGCCCCCATGGAGAGGCCCAAGGTTTTCAGTACATCGCGACGCGAAAAGTGCTTGCTCATAGTGTATCAGGTGAGATTCCTCTATGAATTTACTAACTTCCTGTCTCTCAAGCGAAGAAACTTGACCCTATGAGCCCAAGCACCCGCAGATTTCTCGCCCTAGACGTCTTCCGAGGCATGACCATTGCCTTCATGATCATAGTCAACTCCCCAGGAAGTTGGTCGTATGCCTTCGACCCCCTCGAGCACGCAGCATGGCATGGCTTTACCCCTACGGATTTGGTTTTCCCTTCCTTTTTGTTTGCGGTCGGGGCCGCCATGAGTTTCAGCTTGGACAAGTTCAAGGGGCATCCAAGTCTTGAAGTGACCTTCCACATCCTCAAGCGAACTGCCCTGCTGTTTTTATTGGGCTTTTTGATGTACTGGTACCCCTTCTTCCGCTTAAGCGATACCCTTGAAATTTCCGCCTTTCCACTGTCCGAAACGCGTATCCTTGGCGTACTCCAACGCATCGCACTTTGCTATGGTTTGGCGGCGCTCTCGCTATGGTTTTTAGGGCAAAAAGTCACGTATATCCTTGCGGGCGCTGGGCTTTTCGCTTATTGGGGAATTCTTCTTGCTTTCGGCGTACCAGGGGACCCCTTTTCCATGACTGGGAATGCCGGATTGCACATCGATTTGGCCCTCTTTGGCGAGGCACACCTCTACCATGGGGAGGGCATAGCCTTTGACCCGGAAGGACTATTGAGCACCCTGCCTGCCTTTGCGAATGTGATAGCTGGATACGCTCTGGGAAGACATTTACAGCAAAGAGGCAGCGCTGCGGATACGGTTTTTAAGATCCTGATCGCAGGCGCTTTGGCGTGCGGACTCGCCGTTCTCTGGGATTTCGCTTTCCCCATCAACAAGAAATTGTGGACCTCTTCCTATGTCCTTTTGACGGTTGGCTTGGACCTTATCATCCTAGCCATTTTACTCTTTTTCCTGCCTGTAAATGCCCGCAAAAACGCTTGGGTCTCCTTCTTTGAACCCCTAGGTAAAAATCCCCTTGCGGTCTATTTGCTCTCTGAAATCCTGTTGGTCACCTTTTACCTCATCCCCATTCAGGATACTCGACTTTGGCCCTGGCTCTACGAAACCCTATACCAACCCATTGGCAATGACTTGGGCTCCCTGCTCATGGCCCTAAGCTTCATGCTTCTGTGCTGGAGTGTAGGCTATTGGATGGACCGAAAGAAGCTCTACTGGCGGGTCTAAGCCCCTCTATGCCGAAGCCCTTAAGGTCGGCTCTTAATCGCCTTTTCAAAGGCTTTCTCTGCGCGGCGCACGTCCGCTGCCGGCAACCCCAATTGGTCCTTGTGCGACAACCACGTGCGTTCCGCGCGGTCCCAAAAGGCCGCATCCCACTTTACATCTTCAAAAAGAAGAAAGGCATAGGCGCATTGCGTCATTAAATCTCCGACCACCTGGTGCACGTTGGGTACGGCATCCGGATTGTTTTCCCAAGCCGATAAGGCACGCATGCCCGCAACAATTTTACTTTGGTAAAAGTCCGGGTTTACCGTCAGCATAAACCATGCAGCATCGGCCACTTGGCGTTCTAAATGAGCTATAGAGGACTCACAAGCGGTACAGCGACCGTTCTCTTCCATGTCGCGAAGGCCCGCTTGCAAGTTCATCAGCGATTGCTGGATGCCCTCCAAGGTCTTATGCATATTCGCCTTTACTTTGGCATCCGGACCCGGCGCAGCAAAAAGCACCGTGCCGGCCAGAAGAAATAAAGCGCTCAGGAAATAACGACGGAAAATGGAAATCATCATAGGGTACCCAAAGGTAACCAATACTTGTGCCAAATGAGACAAGAAGTCTGGTCGTTTGAGGTCGTGGAACTACTTAAGAACGAAGGACATAGGGCCGACGCTCAAGCTATGACCGCCTACATGAAAGGGCTCTTCCCCTTTTTGGGGATTAAAAAGCCTCTTCGGGCCGCGTTGACCAAACCCCTCTTTGAGCGGGCTAACCTTCCCTCCAAAGCGGAACTCCAAACCACCTGTGAGGCGCTTTGGGCCCTTCCAGAACGCGAATACCAAATGGTGGCCCTTGACCTCATTCGAAAATTTGAACGTCAACTCGTGCCCGAAGATTTGCCTTGGATTAAGGCTCTTATCCTGGAAAAGTCTTGGTGGGACAGCGTAGACTTTTTGGCCACGCACGCCGTCGGCTCCCTTTTGGAGCGCTTCCCAGCGCATATCCGCCCCGTGCTGGAGACTTGGATCCACGACCCCAACATGTGGCTCAACCGCAGCGCCATTATTGCCCAGGTCCTGTACCGCAAGAACTTGGACGTCGACTTCCTTGAAATGGCCATCCTCCCCCACATCCCCTCCAAAGAATTTTTCTTGCGCAAAGCCATTGGCTGGGCCCTCCGCTCCCATGCCGCACGCGACCCACACTGGGTCCATGCCTTTGTCGAGGCCCATCGAGCGGAATTATCGGGCCTCAGTATTCGGGAGGCCTTGAAGCATTTTAGATAAAAAAATCCCGGGCCCTTTCGGACCCGGGAATTCCAGTTTAACGTTTCAAGCGTTTAGGCTAAGGCTTCCGCACGTTGGAGCAAAGATTCCCCAACGAAGTCGTTTGCCCGCCTTGCCGCGCTTCCCGCTTAAAGCGAGTAGGTCAATCGGCCAAAGAAGAAGCGACCCATGGTGCCCATTTGGACCGCGTCGTACATACCGCCCGTCTCCGTTTCGGAGTCTTGGAAGGTGGGGAGCTGGTCCGTGAGGTTGTTTACGCCCACCGTCGCACGCAACTTAGCGCCCAAAGCATAGCTCAACGAAAGGTCCAAGGTTACACGCGCGTCATAGACGTCGTCTGTTCCCACCCAGTCTTCAATCACCACCTTGTCAAAGTAGGTGCCGCGCAAAGACGCAAACCACTTGCCTTTGGTGTAGTTGAGGCCTACGTTCGCCTTCATAGGAGGCGCAGAGGCCAGCAAGAAGAGCTGCTCGCGGCGTCCGAAGTAAGAATCTTCTTTTCCTGCAAGCTGAGCATTCGTGTAAACGCGGTCGATGGACATGTTGTTGACGTTCAAGGCCACACTGGTATTCAGCATGCCGCCAGCCAGGTTCTTCGCATACGTAGCTACGATGTCCACACCGGTGGTGCGTGTATCCACTGCATTGGTAAAGAACTGCACATAGCTCACGTTTTGAGCTTGAAGGATGCTTCCAACATCGGGATCGTCATCGCCAAATCCACCGGTCAAGACCACGCGGTCTTTTACGTTCATGGAATATCCATCCACGGTCAAGGTCACGCCACGAGCAGGTGCGGAGGTAAAGCCAAAGCTGATGTTCTGAGCGGTCTCCTGCTTCAACGGCTCAATGCCCAAAGCCGCCGTAATGGGGTCCGCATTGTTGGCCAATTTAGACTCTACCGCCACGCCCGAAACGAAGTTGGTGAACGTACTGTTGAAGTACAATTGCGCCAAAGACGGAGCGCGGAAGCCCGTAGAGAACGAACCGCGCAAGGCAAACTTTTCGTTCAAGGCATACCGAGCGGCCAACTTGCCGTTGGTCGTGTTGCCAAAATCGCTGTAGTTCTCGAAGCGCGCTGCACCGCCGAGCATCAAGCGATCTGTCACGTCCCATTCAACGTCCACAAACGCGCCCACATTGCTGCGGCCTTTGTTGAGTTCGTTGCTGGGGCGGAATCCAGGGAAGCCTTGGCTACCCCCAGGATAGTTGTTGTCATACGTCTGCCATGAGGCTTCTTCGCCGGCAAAAATGTAGTAGGTCTCCTGACGGGCTTCTACACCAAAGGCCACATTCACCCCATGGTTTGCTGGGCCAAAGTATTTGTCCCACGTGCTGCCTGCCAAGCTTTGGGTCAGGCCAAAACCACCCGCTTCAAATTCCAAAGGCGTGGTTTCCCCCATGGAACGGTTCAAGGTGTTGTGCACCCAGTAATCAAAATTGTTGGATCCGTACGATGCATAAAAGTCTGCATTCCATCCGGCAATTTCGCCCTGAAGACCCGTGGTCCAAGACATATCGTCAATGGTTGCTTGAATCAATGGAGAGAATCCGTCGGGGTAAATGCTGGGGATGTTTCGGTCCGATGAGGCGTCACGCGTCCACGCATAGGCATCGCCGATGCGGTGGTTCAATCCACCAAAGTTGTACAGCTTAAAGGCGCCCACCGGGATTTCTGAATTCACCCATAGCCCCGCATTGGTGCTGGATGCGTCGCCAAACTCTACGCGGTAGTCGCCCGCATCGCGGTGCGTTTTTGCCTTGGACGAATATTCAGCCGTCACATTCACCCAACCGCCGGCCAGGTCAAATCCAGTGTTCAGTCCGGTCAAGCTCGAACCGCCGTCGCCCCGTGAAGCCACGCCAAACGCTTGCGTCAACGAAGTTCCCTTATTCTTTTTAGTCACCACGTTTATCACCCCTGCAATGGCGTCCGAACCGTACTGCGCCGACGCACCGTCGCGCAGCACTTCAATTCGGTCTATCGCTGAAGTAGGAAGCGCATTCATGTCTGTGCCCGTGTTACCGCGACCACGCGTGCCGTAAATATTCACCAAAGAGCTCTGGTGCCGGCGCTTGCCATTGACCAAGACTAGCGTTTGGTCAGGACCCATACCGCGCAAGGTAGCGGGATCCACGTGATCGGAACCGTCCGAACCCGACTGTTTGTTCGAGTTAAAAGAAGGTATGCTGAACTGCAAAATCTGGTTGATATCCAGCTGACCCACTTGCTGGCTCAATTGAGCCATGGGGAGGACGTCTACGGGAACCGCGGTCTGTAAGGCCGTTCGGTTCTCGTTCCGTGTACCGACCACCTTGATCTCTTCCAACTTCACCAAGTTGGAATACATCGACGTGTCGACGGATTGTGCATGCGCAGAGATGCTTCCTGCGACCAACGACACCGCGATGCCGCCTAAAAGGGATTTTTTCATTCCGTTGAGGGTGATTGTGTTATGTCCCTAAAAGGTAGGCAAAAAATAATTTCACAGACGATCTGACCAATAGCGTCGAAAACCGTAGTAAAACATCAAGAAAAGCACGATTACGGCCATTTGGATCCAAACCAAGTACCCGGGCCATTCGCCTTGCACCAAAGGATGATCCACGGGCGGCGGATTGTTGGTGTACATGTAATTAGATCCTAAAAGCGCATTTAAAGGCATCATAACATAGCCTGTCAAAAACGTGATTCCAATTACGCGCCAAACGCCTCCTTTTTCCAGCCTTCGGCCCCCATGGACCATGAGGTAAATGGGCGCCAAAACAACGAGACCGTGTGCCAAATAGAACTGCAACACAAACCCAAAAGTGGGTTCGGTCTCCAGCGCTGGCGTCAAGAATGCCTGAATGCCTCCAAGCGGTCCCCAAAAAGCCAGCAATTGAAATGCCCAATCCTTCTTGTAAATCAAGTGAATGAACAGCAATACCTGACTAAAGCTGCACATGTGAAGCGGCAGAGATTCTTCCTTCATCCAAACGCCTGCCAGCAGCGCCATGCCCTGGTACCAAAGCAAGTTGGCTAGCGTAAACCAGCCTAAGAATTTTTCCCATTTGGCCATTTTCTCATCTCCCACCCGGGGCGCCAAAAAGAAGAGGGCTACAATTAATCCTAGCAAAATGCCGTAGCCGGCGTACCAAATAAAGGAGCCCACTTCAATGGGGACCATTTCATACTGTTCTTGGTTCATGGGGGATGAGGGGGGGTTGGGGTTCGGGGGGTTGGGGCTGGGAGTTCGGGAAACTACGGATTTTAAACGTTTTAACCGTTTAACGCAAACGACTAAGTGCGCTCTAGCTCTCTAGCTCTGCGGCTTTAATACTCTTCCAAAAAATCGCCGTTAGAAGCACATAGTGCAGCGCTCCGGCGACAATAAAGCCGACGATATAGGTAGGAAACGCGTTGAAACTGCCGTCGATACAGACGCGCATTCCGTCTACCCATTCGCCGATGATTAAGGGGTTGTCCACTTTGGGAGGGGAGCAGAGGAACATGTAGTTGCCGCCTGTTAGGTAATTAGCTAGTCCCACGGGAATCATTAAGGCCAAATTCACCCCGAGCACTTTTGCCCAGGTCCAGCGACCAATGCGCATGCCGCGCACAAAGTGGTAGTACAACGGAATGATGATGATGCCCCCGTGGACCACGTAGTATTCGATGAACATGTAGGTGGTGTCGCCGGAAGTAAGCTCGGGCGTAAGGAGCGAGTGAACCCCGCCCACAATGCCCCAAAAGAAGAGCGGATAATAGGCCCAACGCCAACCAAATAACAACAGGAAAATGCTCAAGAATCTGCTGAATCCGCAGAGGTGAAGCTCCAGGTTGTCCATGATGTTCCAAAGGCCCTCATTGGCCAAATGGATATGTTTTCCAATCCACATGGCGACGAGGAGACCGCCCCAAAATTTTTCAAACATTCGGAGCTGGTCGTCGCCTTTAAGCAGGCGAGCCGCCAGAATGACCCAGAAAGCATAGACCGCAAAAATGGACAAGCCGGCCCACCATCCAGTAGAGCCCATGGCATACACCGCGTGCTCGATTTGTAAAAAAGTCATGTTCGTGTGCGTTTAGGTCTCCCCAATTTAGGGAAGTCCACGCACTTAAAAGCTTGGCTTGCGCTTTTCGAGAAAGGCCGTGGTGCCTTCCGCGAAATCTGCGGTGCCAAACAAGGCGCCAAACAGATGCTGCTCCGCCGCAAAACCCGGCCCCCCTTCTGTAGCGGCATTTACCGCTTGAATGACGGCGGCATGCGCTTGGCCCGACTGCTTCAGGAAGCTGGCCGCCATACTCTGGGCAGCCTGCATGAGCTCATCCAAGGGTACCACTTTGTTGACCAGTCCGTAGCGCTCCGCCGTTGGGGCATCGATCATACCCGCACTCAACATCATCTCCATAGCCCGGCCCTTACCAACGAGCTGAACCAGGCGTTGAGTGCCCCCGTAGCCCGGAATGAGGCCCAAAGACGTCTCTGGAAGGCCCAAACGCGCGGTGTCTGCAGCGATGCGCACGTGGCAGGCCATGGCCAACTCTAGGCCGCCCCCCAATGCATAGCCGTTGATGGCCGCGATGTAGGGCTTCTTGGCGGCGGCAATTCGGTCAAACAGGAGGCGGTGGCCATCGGCCGACAAAGCCTCCCCTTGTGCTTCGGTGAAGGAGGCAAATTCGGCAATGTCGGCACCGGCCACGAAGCTCTTTTCACCCGCGCCCGTCAAAATGACGACCCGAACGTCCGCCTGCCCATCCAGCCATTCCACCGCGTCATGAAGCGCTTGAATCACCTCTTTATTCAGGGCGTTCAGGGCCTTTTGGCGGTCAATCGTAAGGGTGGCGACGCGATTCTCAATCGCCAAATGCAGGTTCGGAAATTCCATCGTTGTAAATTGGGCTGTTTCCTCAAAGATATTGACCACCCGCCTCTCCCCGCCATGAACCTCAAACGTTGGATCCAAGACAAAATCGGCATCGGTGAAAACCGCGATAAACTGGCTTTGCTCGAAAAGCGCATCGCCGCCCTCGCCACCTTGGAACAATGGGCCCTCCCCGAGGTCTTGCCCATCCCCCAGCCTCTAGTAGAGCGCGCCTGGTCCGACACCTTGAGCACCTTGGACCTCCCCGAGGCTTGGGGCACCAGCCCTAAGGCCATTCATCGGAGCGATCCTATGTTCCGCTACCCCTTCCAAGTGCACGGCGGAGATGCCCTCAAAGTCTTGTCCGAATACTACGGAACCGGTGCCGAAGCCGCATGGCGACTGCAATCCGTCGCCCCAAAAGTGGAAAGAATCCTCGATTTTGGTGGCGGCTACGGCCGCGTGGGCCGCTTCCTTTCCGCCGCCTTTCCAGGCGCTAAACGCCTAGTTTCCGACCCCAAGCCCTCCGCCGTCGACTTTCAAATCAAACACTTTGGGGCCCTTTCCGACGACCAACAACCCGTTGACCTCATCTTCGCCGGCAGCGTCTTCACCCACCTTCCTGAGGCTGAGTTCAAGGGCACACTCCGCTCCCTCCTTGGGCGGCTGACTCGCACAGGCACCCTTGTTCTTACCCTTCACGAATTCCAATCGCAGCGCTTCGCCTTCCACCCCTACACGGAAGAATCTGCATTGCGCGAACTCGAAGACGTCCTTTCTGAAGACGTCTACGGCTCCGTGTATTGCTCCGAATCTTTCTGGCGCGACACGCTTTCCTCCGTAGACGGTTCTTGGACCTACACCATACTACCCGAACGCTTCGGCGGAACGCAGGCCTATCTTGTGGTTAAGGCGGGCTAGAGGCTAGAGCTTGGCAAAACAACGGAAAGTCCCAGCGCGCGGCGAAGGTCCACCACACAGTTTAAGGGTAAAAGAGATTAAGCGTTTAAGCGAAAAGGCTACAGCGCGAAGCGCGTGCTTTCTAGCTTTAGGGCGCAGCCCGAGCCCTCTAGCTCCCTAGCCCTTCAGCGGCAAACTAAACACAAACTCCGTCCCGGCCTCCGAGCTGTCTTCGACCCAAATGCGGCCCTGGAAACTCTCAATGATCGTTTTCACGATGGCGAGGCCCAAGCCGGTGCCGCGGGATTTGGTGGTGAACTTCGGTTCGAAGATTTGCTGCTTTCGGTCCTCTGGAATGCCGGAGCCGTTGTCGCGAACAAAAACGAGGACGCGGTTTTCCTCTTTGCGTATGCCAAACGAGACAAGGGCTTTGCGACCTTCGGGAATGGACTCAAAGGCGTTGTTGAGCAAGTTGTTGAGCACCCGAAGGAGTTGTTCCTCATTGACCAATACGGTCCACTCTCCTTCTTTGGGAACGAGCATGGAGGCTTCGGGATAGGCGGCATGGCACTCGCGGAGCAGGTTCCGTAGGGAAACTTCTTTGCGCTCGTGAGCCGGAAGTCGGGTGAATTGACTGAAGTCGCCCGCAATCTGGGCCATGGCATCAATCTGGGCTAGCATGCCCTCCGTGAATTCCTTGATGCTCTCAGGGGTTTGCTGATCGGCATTCATCGCGTGCAGCTGCGTCATCAGGCGCATGGGCGTCAAGGGGTTTTTGATCTCGTGGGCGACTTGCTGAGCCATTTCCTTCCAGGCACTTTCCTTCTCGGCGTGGGCAATGGCCTTGGCGTGCTCTTCGGTCATGTCAACCATTCGGTTGTATTCGGCAATGAGAACCCCAATCTCGTCGCTAGAGTCCCATTTAACGTGCTTTTTATCGCTTGCGCTGCGCGTTTGTCGCATCGCATCGCTAACGGCATCTAAGCCGCGCGTAATGCTCCTAGAGAGCAAATACGCGAAGTAGGCGGCTGCCAGAAAGAGGGCGAGGTTCAAATAGGCCAGGGCGCGAAAGAAGGCTTCATCCTCAACGGGCATAACGCGTCCATCCGTGTAAGGAACCACCATGATGGCAATGGGAATCCCGGAAGCGTTCGAAATTTCCGTGGAATAAATCATCACTTCGCGCAGCGTGTCATTCACGGGGTGAATGGTAAGTACTTGGTCGCGGTGGTCCCGAATTCCTTCCGGTAACTGCATCGGGAAGGTGCCGTCCTCATTGAGTACCGGATTAGAACTCAGCAAAAGAGAACCATCCATGGAATACAGCGCCACATCCATGTTGTGTATGTCCGCTATGACACAAAGCTCACTGCTGAGCAATTCGGGCAATTCAGAGGCGCGCAGAGGGCTGTCTGATTCGCGTTTGAGTTCATGCGACAAATGGGCTTCAATCGCCTGTTCCTTGCGCTGCAGTCGGTCCTTGTGGTACTCCACCTCTTCTGCTTTGAAGTGCAGCCCGCTCACAATTCCAGTTGCGCCAAATCCAATCAACACCAGCAGGAGCATGGAAAGGAATACGCGCATGCGCAGCGTGATTGTTGGCCAGGTCATTTTCATCATCCGCAAATCTAGGGGCAATAATAACGCCAAAGCGCGGCCGTTGGGCCGCGCTTTGTGCATTTAAACGTTTACGAACGTTTAGCTATTCAGCGCCTCAGCGCCGCCTACGATCTCGAGGATTTCGTTGGTAATGGCTGCTTGACGGGCCTTGTTGTACTGCAATTTCAAACCATCGCGCATCGAAGTCGCGTTGTCTGTCGCCTTGTGCATGGAGGTCATGCGAGCGCCATGTTCGGAGGCTTGAGAGTCCAAAAGCGCTTTATACACTTGGCTCTTGATGCTGGTGGGAATCAACTCCTCCAACAACTGAGCTTTGTTTGGCTCGTACAAGTAGTCTCCTACTGCTGCACCTTCGGTAGACGCCGCGGAAATGGGCAACAACTGCTCTTCTTGCAAGACCTGAACGGCTGCATTCTTAAACTGGTTGTAGATCAAAACCACTTTGTCGTATTGACCAGACGTAAAGCCTGCCATAGCGGTATCAGCTACGCGCTGTGCGCCTTCAAAATTGACTTGGTTCACCACTTCCAGCTCTTCAGCTACCACGTTCATGGTTTTCTTGAGGAGGTCGCGTGACTTTTTACCCACTGTGAAGACAGACACGTTGGCGCCTGCGGCTTCGTAGCGGTCAGACACCACCTTTACGCGCTTCAGGACAGAGGAGTTGAACGCACCACAGAGGCCGCGGTTGGCGGTCATCGGGATGAGCAACACATTCTGAACGGGGCGCTCTGCGGCATAGGGGTTTTCAGACGCATCCAAGGTGGCGCTCACATTCCCCATCAAGGCCGTCAGCTTCTCCGCATAGGGGCGCATCTGGACAATGGCGTCTTGTGAACGCTTCAGCTTGGCGGCCGAAACCATCTTCATAGCCGACGTAATCTGCATGGTGCTAGACACCGATGCAATGCGATTACGAAGCTCTTTTAGATTGGCCATTTGGGTCGAATATTAGGCTTGGTACGCAGGCAAGACTTCCTTGGCTGCCTTTTCAATTGCTTCAATTTGAGCATCGCCCCATGCGCCGCCACGGATGGCGTCCAACACGTCTTGGTGCTTGCTTTCCATGTACTCCAAGAAGCCGTTTTCAAAGGCCTTGATCTTGTCAACGGGTACGCTGTTCAACATCGCTTTGGTGCCCACGTAGATGATAGCCACTTGCTTCTCAACGCTCATAGGATCATTCACCTTCTGCTTCAAGATCTCCACGTTGCGGCGACCCTTGTTGATGACGTTCATGGTAGCGGCGTCCAAGTCTGAACCAAACTTCGCAAAGGCTTCCAGTTCACGGTACTGTGCTTGGTCGAGCTTCAACGTACCAGCCACCTTCTTCATGGGCTTGATTTGGGCCGAACCTCCTACGCGAGATACCGAAATACCTACGTTGATGGCGGGACGAACACCTGAGTTGAACAAGTCTGCCTCCAAGAAGATCTGACCATCCGTGATGGAGATTACGTTGGTGGGGATGTAGGCAGAAACGTCACCCGCTTGCGTTTCAATGATGGGCAATGCCGTCAAAGAACCACCGCCTTTTACGATGCCCTTCAAAGATTCGGGCAAGTCGTTCATCTGGGCAGCAATGGTGTCGTCCTTAATCACCTTGGCGGCGCGCTCGAGCAAGCGGCTGTGCAGGTAGAATACGTCACCAGGGTAGGCCTCACGACCTGGAGGACGGCGAAGCAACAAGGACACCTCGCGGTAGGCCACGGCTTGCTTAGACAGGTCATCGTAAATGATCAAGGCAGGACGACCGGTGTCGCGGAAGTACTCGCCGATGGCGGCACCTGCGAAAGGAGCGTAGAACTGCATAGGAGCGGGGTCCGCAGCGTTTGCCGCTACGATGGTGGTGTAGGCCAAAGCGCCCTTCTCCTCCAACGTCTTAGCCAAAGCCGCTACCGTAGATCCTTTCTGGCCGATAGCCACGTAGATACAGTACACGGGCTCGCCCTTGTCGTAGAATTCTTTCTGGTTGATGATGGTGTCAATCGCCACAGTGGTCTTACCCGTTTGGCGGTCACCAATGATCAATTCGCGCTGGCCACGGCCTACAGGAATCATGGCGTCGATGGCCTTGATACCCGTTTGAAGCGGCTCGTTTACAGGCTGGCGGTAGATAACACCGGGAGCCTTGCGCTCCAAAGGCATGTTGTACTTGGTGCCCTCGATGGGGCCCTTGCCGTCAATAGGATTGCCCAAGGTGTCGACTACGCGGCCGAGCATGCCCTCGCCTACCTCGATGGAAGCGATAACGCCGGTGCGCTTAACCGTTGAACCTTCTTTGATGCCTTCAGCGGCACCCAACAATACGATACCAACGTTGTCTTCTTCCAAGTTCAAAACGATGCCGCGAAGGCCCGTTTCAAACTCAACGAGTTCACCGGATTGTGCGTTTTGCATACCGTAGGCACGGGCGATACCGTCACCGACTTGCAATACGGTGCCAACTTCTTCAAGCTGCGCTTCGGAAGCGAATCCAGAAAGCTGCTGGCGCAAGATGGCTGAAATCTCTGCAGGTTTTACGTCTGCCATGGGAAGGGAATTTAAAAGTCCGCGATGTATAAGTTGTTGTCAAATTCGCGCTCCAATTTGGACAGCGCAGAAGACACCGAAGCGTCCACTTGCTTGTCGTCTACGCGGAGCACAAAACCACCAATCAAGTTCTCGTCCACCACCTGCTCCAACAGAACGTCGGAAGCCTCAGGCGATTTAAGCAAGGCCAAGAGTTGGTTTACGTGTTCGGGGCTGAGTGCACTTGCCGAGGCAACGCGTGCACGAACCACCTTTTTCTCAGCCAAGTACAGGCTGGTGTATTTTTCCAACACATCCTCCAGATGGGCCTCACGGCCGTGCTTGACCAACAAGGCCAAGAACAAATTCATCAAAGGATCGAGGTGAGCTGCAAAGACCGACTCGAGGGTCTTGAGCTTCTGTTCAGGCTTGATCACTGGGCTTTTCAAGAAGACGCGGAAATCGCGGCTTTCTTTCAAAACCGACAACAAGCTGTCGCAGTTGGACTTAATGACGTCCAATGCTTGGCGTTCGCGAGCCAGGTCCAAAAGGGCCTTGGCGTAACGGTTTGAAGCGCGCAGTGTGCTCATGCCTGATTAATTCATTTTTACGTCCTCCATCGCACGGTCAATCATGGCCTTTTGTGCGGTGGCGTCTTTCAACTCAGCGCGGAGAATGCGCTCGGACATATCGATAGCCAACTGGGCAACCTGGTTCTTAACCTCGGTCATAGCGGCCATCTTTTCGTTGTGAATTTGGGCACGAGCGGCGTCCAAAACTTTTGCGGCCTCTTCCGAAGCTGCCGTTTTAGCGTCCGCAATGGTCTTGTCGCGCAAAGCACGGGCTTCCTTCAAAATCTGCTCGCGCTCTTCGCGGGCTTCTTTCAAAAGTTGCTCATTGCTTGATTGCAAAGAGGCCATTTCAGCCTTAGCAGCTTCCGCCGCCTTCAAGGCAGAATCAATCGCTTCTTCGCGCTCCTGTACGGCTTTCAAGATGGGCTTCCATGCAAACTTCGCCAAAAGGAAAAGCAAGATGAAGAACGTGAGAGTCGTCCAGAAAATTAGGCCAAAGCCAGGTGTTACGATACCCATTGTACTACGTTTCTAAGGTTAGCAGATTCACCAAAAAGGCACGTTCGGCAGGAAAACCTGCCAAACGGCCTGTAGGAGGTGAGCTCTTAGTTATTACCCAACAACGCGACAACGATACCGAACAAACCGGCACCTTCAATCAACGCGGCTGCGATAATCATGTTGGTTTGGATCTTACCCGCTGCTTCAGGCTGACGAGCAATGGCTTCCATGGCACGACTGCCAATCAAACCAATACCGATGCCAACGCCGATAACGGCCAAACCTGCTCCGAGTGCTGTGATACTTCCGGTCATGATACTTGGGGGATTTGAGTTAAAAATTAGAGTTTAATGATGATCGTCTTGAACGGCTGAACCGATGTACAAAGCCGTAAGTAGGGTGAAGATGTAGGCCTGCAACGCTGCCACCAACAATTCCAAAACGGAGATAAATAAGGTCAAGAGAACCGACGCGGGGCTCACCCACACCGTCTCAAAAATGAAGACCAAAGACACCAAGCTCAAAACGATGATGTGGCCCGCCGTAATGTTGGCGAACAATCGAATCATCAAGGAGAACGGCTTCGTGAAAATGCCTATGAATTCTACGATGGCCAAAACAGGCTTTACAAAAACGGGCAGTCCGGGCATCCAGAAGATGTGACCCCAATAGTGCTTGTTGCCATTGATATTGGTGACCACAAAGGTGATGACGGCCAATACCATCGTTACCGCGATGTTGCCCGTTACGTTGGCGCCACCCGGGAAGAACGGCACTAAGCCCAACAAGTTGTTGATCCAGATAAAAAAGAAGATGGTCAACAACAAGGGGACAAAGCGCTTGTAGTGGTGACCAATGTTGTTTTTGGCAATGTCGTCGCGAACAAAAACCACCAAGGGCTCAACAAAACCTGCCAAACCGCGCGGCGCGCCGTTGGGGTTCTTTTTGTAGCTGCGAGCCGTGGACAAGAAGAGCGCCAAAATCACGATGGCTGCAAACAACAGAGCCGCTACGTTTTTCGTGATGGACACGTCCCAGGGCTTGGCATTAGCCACTTCATGCGTCTCGTGATCCATGTCAGCGTAGACGCCATGTTCGTTGGCTACGTCTGAAGCGTAGTAGATTTTCTCGTGAATGTTGACAAAGCGCTGACCACCTGCTTCAACCACATGAGTGCCCTCTTGGTCGTGGTGGAATTCTGCCGAAGAGAAGACAACCAAACCATTGTCCGTGTACAAAATCACGGGCAAGGGGATGCTCACAGGGTGCTCGTTCCAATCGAAGAGGTGCCAGCCGTGGCTGTCGCCAATGTGGTGCATGATGACCGTGGCGGGATCAAAGCCTTCTTTGGCCTCTTCGGCATGCGAAGCGCCGTGTTCCGTGGCGTGTTCTTCAACGTGTACAGCCGCCGTGTCCGCGTGGGCTTCGGCGCTATGGACGTCTTCGGAAGCCCAAGCAGCGGGGGCAGCCAAGAGGAGAAGTCCGAGAAGGAAGCGATTTAGGTTCATCATGAGGCCTTGCAAAATGCGCGGCAAAGATACTCCGCGCATCTTCCCCATCCTATAGTTTCTTTATCCAATACACAGCAAGGGCTGTTTCGGCCAAAAGCACATAGAGATAGGCCGCGACAAATTGCATGGCTTTCCCCGAAAAATCAGGGTCTTCCGCCAACGTCAACGGGAGAATGATGGCGCCTAATCCCAGGAGCATTCGGAACACTCCGCCCGCAAAATACACGGGCACAAAACGGCCCTTTTTCTGCGATTCGAGACTTTGCGCCAAGCCAAATAAGCTTATGCCGGTGCCCACCCAATAGGCATCGGCCATCCAAAAGGGCGCGCCCTCCCCTAAAACTTGGTAAAAAATAGCGTGGACAAATGCGCCCAGACCGTAGACAATTGCCAGAGGGAGTAACCAGTTTTTCATTTTGAATCGTTCAGTACTTGGCGAATAATCATCGTTAAGGCAATCACTGTGGCCAGCAAGCTACATCCAACGGTTGCCCACGCCGTTTCGCCTTCGCCCCAGCGACCAGCGACTAGGTCCCAGCGGTACCCTCCGTAGGCCCCCAAAGCAATGACCGTCCCCATTTGGAAGGCCATGCCCGAATACTTGATGGCGTTTTTCATGCTCCGCTCGCCCTTAGGCTGCTGAAGCTTCGTCTTTCTTGGCGGCCACGGTATCTGCAGGCGTCGCCGTCGTCTTGCGGTTGGCCATCGTGCAGGTACCCGTGAACTGGGCTCCCGTTTCCACAGCTAGTTTTCCGGTGTTCAAATCCGCTTGCACATTGGCGGTCTGCGCCAAGGTCGTCAAGCCTTT
>JALQUY010000219.1 GCA_023260615.1 Schleiferiaceae bacterium | reverse complement strand
CGATAGGACCTGTCAAGATCTGCTCGTTAGTACCTAGATCTTCAACCATCAAGCGAGAGCGAGAAAGGTTGAAACCGATATCCCAACCGAAGTCAGAAGTACTTACCAAGCTGTAGTTCAACATCAAATCAAAACCGTTGTTTGATGTAGCACCTACGTTAGCCAACAATGTTGGAGCAACAGAAGGAGCTGGTGCAGGTACAGTCAATAGAAGGTCAGAAGTGTTTTTCTGGAACACGTCGAAAGATCCGTAGAACTTACCGCCGTTCAATTCCCAGTCAATACCTAGGTTGGTAGAAGCAGTACTTTCCCAACGTAGACCTGAGTTAGCAGGGTTCAAGTAACCAGTACCTGAAGTTGAAGATCCGCCGATAACAGCTGCAGAACCAGTACCGATACGAGCAATACTCTGGTACTCACCAATAGCTTCGTTACCAACAACACCCCAACCTGCACGTAGTTTCAAGTCAGTGAACATTTCAGGAATGAAAGCTTCCTCGCTCAAACGCCATGCAACAGCAGCTGATGGGAATACCCCCCACTTGTTGTCCGCACCGAACTTAGAAGAACCATCTTGACGTACAGTTGCAGTCAACATGTATTTTCCAGCGATGTCGTAGTTCGCACGACCGAAGAAAGAGATCAAGCGAGACTGACCGCGGTAAGAGTACTTATCGCCAAGCTCAGCCAAGCCACCACCGTCTAGGTTGTTGAAGCTGTAGTTATCAGTTACGAACTGCTTAGCGCGAGCACCAAAGCCTTCGTAGTTGTTTTCTTGCCAAGAGTAACCAGCAATAAGGTTCATCATGTTACCCGCTACTTCGTTATCGTAGTTCAAGTAAGTCTCCAATACTTTAGAAGAAACTTGACCGTACTTCTGAGCAGCAATACCGTTATCAGCGACACCGTAAGGAGTCGATTTTGGTAAGTATGTTTTACGGATAGTTCCGTATTGATCGTAACCAGCGTTTGCAGTAGCGCTCAAACCTTCAACAAAAT
>JALQUY010000218.1 GCA_023260615.1 Schleiferiaceae bacterium | reverse complement strand
GGCAGCGTAATGCCAAATATGCCAATGACGCCAGAGATGCTGGAAATGTTGCGCGCCCAAGCCACTGCAAACGCACAGGGCATGATGGCGTCTAACCCGCAGCTCACTCAGGCGCCAGAGATCGGCCCGGTATCACAGATGCCGTCAAGGGATCAGATGTTCGCCCTGGCTGGCCAGCTCGGTCAGATGGGCCAGCTTGAGCAAGTACCCATGCTGCAGGTTCAGCGTGGGGGTGGAACCTATGTGGCACAACCACCGCAGATGCGCTCATTCGCCCCCGATGCCGACAAAGACTGCAGAGGTTGGCGATGGTCAGGATAAGAAAGGCCTGCTGGCAATGCTTGACGAATTGATGAAAAAACAAGGAGCAGCTCAGTAATGGGTATTCTTGACAACATTGGCACTATGCCGCAGTTTGAACTGAGCGAAGAAGAGAAGCGCCGCCTGCAGGGTGCCGTGAACCAGAACATCGCCGAAGCCCAGAAGCCGTCACTGTTCCAGCGATTCAATCAGCCGCAGAACTGGGCAGCGCTGTCTAACGCATTCAATACTCTGCGATTCCAGCCAGACCAGAACCTAGCAGCAGCGAACCAGCAGATTATTAAAACTGCCCAGGCTGGCAAGGTTGCAAACCGCACCGTCGAGTATCTTAGAAAGGCGGGCCGCGACGATCTAGCCCGGGCTGTCGAGGCAGACCCCACATTGGCTGCAGATGCTCTGAAGATCGCCACTGGAGCCGGTGGTGCTTCAACTAAGTCCTATGCTCCGGTTGTTCGCGAGGATGGAACGCTTGTTATCCCAACATACGACCCAACGACCGGCACTGCTTCCGCAAAAGAGATCGAGGGACTGACTGGCGAGACAGCAGCTCAAAAACGAGCGGCAGAAGCAGCATTGACGGCCCAGCAAGCCGACAATGAAAGAGCCATTCTGCTTGGACAGGACGCATTCAAGCGCGCATCAGGCTTAGACGGTCAAATATCCAAGCTCTATCAAATAC
>JALQUY010000217.1 GCA_023260615.1 Schleiferiaceae bacterium | reverse complement strand
CTGCGTCCACCGAGGGGATGTATTCGCGGGGAATACGACCACCGGTGACTTGGTTTTCAAACTCGTATGAGGTTTCTGCAGTGACCTCGAGCGGCTCGAGGGTCACCTGCACCTTCGCGAACTGGCCGGAACCACCCGTCTGCTTCTTGTGGGTGTAATCCGCCTTCTCCACCGTGCGGCGAATGGTTTCGCGGTAGGCCACCTGGGGCTTTCCGACGTTCGCCTCAACGTTGAATTCGCGCTTCATGCGGTCAACAAGGATTTCAAGGTGAAGTTCGCCCATGCCCGCGATGATGGTCTGACCGGTTTCTTCGTCCGTATGAACGCGGAAGGTCGGATCTTCATCGGATAGACGCTGGATAGCTACGCCGAGCTTGTCCTGGTCGGCCTTTGACTTAGGCTCGATTGCAACTTCGATAACCGGAGCTGGGAATGTCATCGATTCCAAGATCACAGCGTTTGAAGGATCGCATAGTGTTTCACCGGTTGTGGTGTCCTTAAGACCCATAACAGCGATGATGTCGCCAGCGCCTACTGATGCAATTTCTTCACGCTTGTTTGCATGCATTCGGTAGATCTTGCCGATGCGCTCCTTGCGGTTCTTAACTGAGTTAAGTACCTGTGAGCCGGCTTCGAGACGACCTGAGTAAACGCGTACGTAGGTGAGTTTGCCAAGGTGTGGATCGGTAGCAATCTTGAATGCAAGTGCTGCCAATGGTTCGTCATCGCTTGGGGTACGCAAGATTTCAACTTCTTCGTCGTTCATCTTGGTGCCGGTAACGCCTTCGACATCTAGTGGTGATGGAAGGTAACGGATTACAGCGTCAAGCATTGGCTGAACGCCCTTGTTCTTGAACGCAGTACCGGTAACAACTGGAACAGCTCCACCAGCAAGAGTTACGCGGCGGATTGCTGCGTGAATTTCATCTTCGGTAAGTGCATCTGGATCTTCGAAGAACTTTTCCATGAATGCTTCGTCATTTTCGGCGATGGTTTCAAGCATCATCT
>JALQUY010000216.1 GCA_023260615.1 Schleiferiaceae bacterium | reverse complement strand
CCTTGACGACGACCTTGGCTGAATTCCTGCGTGGATTGAGCATGGTCATTGGGGGTATCGCCATTTTGGCCTTTACCTCCATCAAGTTGACATTGTTCATCGTGGGCGTGATTCCACCGCTCATTATTGTGACTTTTATTTTTGGCCGATTCATCCGTAAATACGCCAAGAAGGTGCAGGACGAAATCGCCGAAAGCAATACCATCGTGGAAGAGACCTTCGCGGGTATTCAGACGGTGAAGGCATTTGCGAACGAGGCGTGGGAGCGTTCTCGCTACCGCGAACGCATTCAGAAGGTGGTCGGATTAGCCATCACTGGCGGTTATTACCGCGGCGCGTTTTCAAGCTTTATCACCTTCGGTTTGTTCGGAGCCATCGCCTTGGTCATTTGGTTCGGGGCAGGGATGGTGCACGAGGGAGAATTGGCCGCAGATAAACTCAATGAATTCATTTTATACGCCCTCTTTATCGGCGGATCTATCGGCGGCCTGGCCTCTGTATATGCCCAGTTGCAAAAGGCTGTTGGGGCGACCGAGACAATATTTTCGTTGATGGACGAGGAGCCGGAATTGGTCGGTGGAGAAGATGTTACCCCTGCGCAGGTGGAAGGCATTTCATTTAAGGAGGTCCAATTCTCTTATCCCTCACGCCCAGACGTTCCCGTCATTCAGGGATTGAGCTTCGAGCTTCCAAAGGGGCAAACCCTCGCGCTCGTGGGCAAAAGCGGCTCAGGGAAATCTACGGTGGCTTCCCTCTTGATGCGCTTTTACCAAAGCCAAGGCGGACAGATCTCTTCTGGAGCAGATGCCCTAGAATCTTATGATTTGCAAGCCTGGCGGAAGTCGTTGGCCCTCGTGCCTCAGGATGTGCTGCTCTTTGGCGGCAGCATACGTGAGAACATCACCTATGGCAAAACTTCGGCCACGGAAGAAGAGATTATTCAGGCCGCGAAAGAAGCTAACGCTTGGGAGTTCATCGAAGGTTTTCCGGAAGGTTTGGATACGAAAGTAGGTGAC
>JALQUY010000215.1 GCA_023260615.1 Schleiferiaceae bacterium | reverse complement strand
GACTAGGCTCTTAGTGATAGGAGCAGTGTCAGAAACTTGCATATTAACATAAACTCTAACGTCAAAAGGAGCTCCTCCTATAGCTGTCAAATTAGTACCTAAATCAATAGTCAAAGAAGTCTCACTGTTTTGTGTTACTTTACCAGTGAGATCAATAAATTCTCCTTTTTCTATCGTAGTACCGTCTATGTCAAAAGATTCTCTTGCTACTAATTTAATATGACTAGCGACATTAGATTCCGATACTGATCCATTACCAAAAAAGAAAGTATGATTTGCAGCTTCTGATGCAAGATTTATCACACCATTAGCGTCTGCAACTTTATCATATTCTTTAATAAATTTAAAATTATAGTTGTAAGTTCCAGCGTCTGCTTTTAAAGTTTTTAAATGTTTATATGGCAAATTCCAAACAAATTTATTTGAATTCTTTTCATATACTTGTGCATCTCCTGCTGAGTTGAGTACGATGTCTGCAAAGGCGTTTGCTTCGGCATTCTCGTAAGAGATACATCGAACTTCGCTAAAATCACCACCAAACATTTTTATATCAAACAAGTATAGCTTGAATTCAGCAGCGGCGGTTCCAGGTGTGCCAGAGGACAGTGCAATATGTCTAATTTTTGCAGTGCCTATAATATTTCCTGGTACAGTAGTATTAGAATATGCTCCACCAGATACACCATTTGCAGGATCGCTGTGTAAATTTACAATACCATTTGCACTGGAATCTGCTCCATCTGTATCCCATACACCACATACGTCATTTACAATTACATAATTACCAAATGTTGTCGATTGTGAAACAGTCTCTTCTATTTGAGTCGCACTTGGCTTGCTAAAAACTGATTCATTGTCTGCTAAAAGCTCTACAGGATAACCAGCAACACTTCCTAATCCAGCCTTGACGCCCAGAATAAGTTTACTTGCATCTCCTCCGGCCGCACTTGGAAGTTGACCTCCATTTCTTGCTCTAGCAGAACGTAGATGCTCTTTAAAATAAACTTGCATTCCTTTTG
>JALQUY010000214.1 GCA_023260615.1 Schleiferiaceae bacterium | reverse complement strand
GGCACCGTAACCCAGGAATTGGATCGCATGATGGAGGAAGCCAAAATTGGCCCCGAATTGTTGACCAGCTTGGGTGAGGGCATGCGTCGTTTGAGCGACACGGCTTCTTCCTTGAATTCAGCAGTCGATGCTGCCGGTGCAACTGCTGCGTACTCGGAGCAATTGAATTCAGCTGCCAAGAATATGGAGGCTTTGAATGCACTGTACGCAGTTCAGCTTCAAAACACCACGAACCAAGTGGAAGTCCAAAACAACCTTATGGAGAAGTTAGGTTCCTCTATGGCCAGCTCTGAGAACCTTTCTGAGGAAGTGACCAAATTGGCTAACAACCTGGGTCAACTCAACGGTGTTTACGGCAACATGTTGGCTGCTATGGGCGGCAACCGCGCTTAAAACATCCCTTTGATTCACTACCCTTTCAACGCATAAAAAGATTCCATGGCTTCAGGAAATTTGTCTCCCCGTCAGAAAATGATCAACATGATGTACTTGGTGTTGACCGCTATGTTGGCGCTCAACGTATCCAAAGACATTCTATTGGTCTTGCACAAACTGGATAAAGGCATGGAGGCCACGGTATCAACCGTTGCCAAGGGTACCGAAAACATCTACCGCTCTTTTGAAGCACAGTTGGCCGATAATCCTCGTGCAGCTGCTCCTTGGGAAGTTGCAAAGGAAGTTCGCACGCGTACTTCTGCAGCCTACGACCTGATCGACAAAACCAAAAATGACTTGATTTCCCAAACGGGTGGCCGCGATGAAGAAGAGGACGGCCGTCTGAATGGCGCGGATAACCGCGATGTAGCCGAAAACTACCTGTTGAATGACAAGAGCATTGGCGGTCAAGGTGCAGCGAAAGAAATCCGTGAGAATTTGTCTGGGTACCGCGATTACTTGCTCTCTATTGCAGGTAACGATGAGAACTTGAAGAGCGAAGTAAACCAAGCGTTTGATTTCTCCGACGTTCAGCAAGAGGGCAAGAAGATGACGTGGGAGATGGCTACCTTCTCCGAATTGCCTTTGGCAGGTATCATTCCCTT
>JALQUY010000213.1 GCA_023260615.1 Schleiferiaceae bacterium | reverse complement strand
TCTTTTTGCCTTGATAGCTATGCGTGAAATCGGTGCTCAGGGAGGCAGCGCCTAAGATGTTGTCAAACTGCGCATCGGTTCCCATCCAGCCTTGCATGAGCATAGAGGAGGGAAGCTTCATGACTTTACCGGTGCGCGGAGAATACGTCATGAGGTCCTTGTCGGCTTTCATGTAGACCATACCGGCGTCGCGCTCGGGAGCCACAATTTGTACCAGCGAATAGGCATTGCCCATGTTCCAGCTGCGCAGTTCCATTTCCCGCGTGTAGCGTGGGCGCTCCGCTTTCATCTTGATTCGGCTGTAGGCGGACTGCTGAACGGCGGCCGATTCCGCTTTGGCGAGTAGGGCACTTGGATTTTGGGCCGAAAGCACCAAGGGAAATAGAAAAAGCGGGAGGAGAAAGGCGAAAATGCGGCGCATGGGTCTTTAAAATTACGGCTCAATGCCTTAACCCAAGAGTGGCCAGAGGGTTCAGGCGGCGAAAGGGAATTTGGGCACTAATTTTGCAGCAGAAGTCGGTGCAAGAACCGCACCGAAAATCCAAAAAGCACGTACTATGTACCCAGAAGATTTGATCGCCCCCATGCGCGCCGAGTTGACCGACGCAGGTTTCGCCGAAATCCGTGACGCGCAAGCCATGGAAAACGCCATTACCCACAACGAGGGAACCACGTTTGTAGTGATTAATTCGGTCTGTGGCTGTGCCGCAGGATCCGCTCGCCCCGGCGCCCGCATGGCTGTTGCGAATGCCGCAAAGAAGCCCGACCATCTGGTAACGGCATTTGCAGGGAACGATCGCGACTCCGTGAACAAAGCACGTGAGCTCATGCTTCCCTTTCCTCCTTCTTCGCCCTGTATGGCCTTGTTCAAAGACGGCGAATTGGTGCATATGATTGAGCGCCACCACATTGAGGGACGCCCTGCCGACATGTTGGCCAGCAACTTGATGGCTGCTTTCGAAGCACACTGCTAAAAAGTGAGCAGCGACAAGGGTCGCAGCAGGGACTTATAGTATTTTTTACCATAGTGTATTTTATACACTTGT
>JALQUY010000212.1 GCA_023260615.1 Schleiferiaceae bacterium | reverse complement strand
CGACTTATTACGACAACCGCGCTGATTTTATTGGTGGATCTGCAAATAATTCAGTCAATGAAATCCCAACAAATGTCAAAAGTATTTTGTCATCTTATAAAACGATGTTTTTATAATGCAAGCCGGAAATCTAAATACCAGAATTAATATCAATCGCTACACCAAAACGCAAGACGATTTCGGGGGTTATACAAGCACCAATTCAGTTTTGAAGTCTATTTGGTGTGATTTAAAAGAAGTGCGCGGAGATGTCAGCGCAGAGGGTGGTATGACTCAGCGCAGAGTCAATGCTGAGTTGCTTGTCAGAAAAAATGCCGTTGATAATGTTTTGATTGGCGATACTTTCAATATTGAAGGCCAAAGCGATCAGTTTAAAATTAATGACATATACCAAAGCAAGTTGGATTTTTATGTAACCATTAAAGCCACAAAGATTGTATAATGGCATTTGCAAGCATTAAAATAAATCAAAGGGACTTGGCTCAGTTAAATAAAAAACTTGCCTATCTCAAAGGATATGACCGCAAGGAGTTAAGCACTGAGTTGGCGCGCACTGCACTTGATATTGTCAGAACAGCGCAGAAATCTGTTGTGGTGGATAAAGGAACGCTCAAGCAATCTATTGGCGCCGAGGCAAGCGGTAAAAAGGTATCGGTATATGCCAAGGCCCATTATGCGCCCTATGTCGAATTTGGCACTGGTGGCTTAGTGGATTTAAACGATATGCAACAGCTGGGCATACCAGAGTCGTATGCAATGCAATTCAAAGGAGAAGGCAAGCGAGAAGTTAATTTACCAGCGCGGCCTTTTTTCTTTTCATCGGTGCGCATTGAGTACAAAAAGATGCTTGAGCGCATTACTAAAAAAATTAAAAACAAACTCAGATAATGACAGAGGCGATTCAATATATCCGCAGAGCGATTCTGCAAAGGTTAAATGGTCAAGTGCTTGTCGATGGTACAGCTGCGCCAGTTTATGGGAGAGTGCCAAACAATGCTGCATTTCCACATATCCGCGTTTACAGCGTATCTAACAATGAGATTGACCAGA
>JALQUY010000211.1 GCA_023260615.1 Schleiferiaceae bacterium | reverse complement strand
CTCCAAGCGGGCTAGCTTATGATGCGATGCAGTTGGTAGACGATTTTGAGGTTGTGAATATAATGGCTATGGATTATGGGAATGTTAAACAAATGGGCGCTGCTGCTTGCGAAGCTGCAACGAATGCTCATAAACAAACAGGCAAACCAATTGGAATAACGGTCATGATTGGAAAGAACGATACTGGAGAAGTGTTTACTTTAGAAGATGCTAAACAGCTCCATGTCTTTGCTCGAGCTAATCACTGGGTTTACTTTCTTTCGTTTTGGAGCCTGCATCGTGATCGCGGGATCGGGGGCTCAATTGAATCGAGCAGTATGGTTACACAGAAACCTTTCGAATTTTCTTTTCTTCTTAATGATTAAAATAAACGCAACCTTTAGTAACATTACAAGGTGTATCCCCAAAGAATGGGACGGTCGTCTACAAATGCATAGACTACATGGAGAGTTTCTGGTTTCCAATGGGTTTGGTGGGTTAGGGATACTAGACGAAAGAACACAGTGCTTGATGCGATTGTACTTACCGTTAAGTAAAGCCGTTGTTGCTAGGTTAGGTGAAAGGAACGGTAACGGCTACAATATCGAAATAAAAATTTTCTTTCCTTAATGATTGTGAAACTCCCCCGTGAAATATGGATGCTGATATTTGAATACAAGCAGGCTAATTTTGAAAGAGAAGTTCGTGCGTATGTAGATGATATATTTATGTATTTTCCCGAGGCTAGGCCTCCCCATGCGTCCTTCCCCCATGAAGATCTGCTACTTTATAGCCTAGAAAAGCGCGGGGATTATGTGCATTTAATGTATTCTGATATATCGATCGATAAAACTCCGGCCGTATGGCGTCTTACTTTTGCGTAATACCGTTTAGAATAAAATCTTTTCCTTAAATGAAAGAGATTGTGAAACTCCCCCGTGAAATTTGGCTGCTTATATTTGAATACAAACAAGCTAATTTTGAAAGACAAGTTCGCGCGTATGTAGAGAGTATATTTATGTATTTTCCCAAGTATAAACCTCCCCACGCATATTTCACCCATGAAGATCTGTTACCTTTCAG
>JALQUY010000210.1 GCA_023260615.1 Schleiferiaceae bacterium | reverse complement strand
CCGCTAAAATGCACCTAAATTATACGTAACCATCTCGCCGTGAGGCGATTAACGCTGTAAAACTATGAGCGCAGAGAACGCCGCTATGGAGCCCATTTTGTCCGAAAACCCCAACCGTTTTGTGTTGTTTCCCATTGAACACAATGACATTTGGGACATTTATAAAAAGGCCGAAGCAAGCTTTTGGACAGCGGAAGAAATCGATCTGCACCAGGACATCATGGACTGGGAAAACAAGCTCACAGCGGACGAGCAATATTTCATTAAGCACATCTTAGCGTTCTTCGCCGCCTCAGATGGTATTGTCAACGAGAATTTGGCGGAGAACTTCGTGAACGAGGTTCAGTACACCGAGGCCAAGTTTTTCTATGGCTTCCAAATCATGATGGAAAACATCCACAGCGAAACCTACTCGTTGTTGATTGACACCTACGTAAAGGACAAGGCGGAACGCCACCAGCTGTTCAACGCCATCGAAACCTTTGATGCCATCAAAAAGAAGGCAGACTGGGCGTTGCGTTGGATTGAATCTCCTTCGTTCGCCGAGCGCTTGATCGCCTTCGCAGCCGTAGAAGGCATCTTCTTTAGCGGCGCGTTTTGCTCTATTTTCTGGTTGAAGAAGCGCGGCTTGATGCCGGGCTTGACCTTCTCCAATGAGCTGATCAGCCGCGACGAGGGCATGCACTGCGACTTTGCCGTTCACCTGCACAACAACCACCTCGTGAACAAGGTGCCCAAAGAGCGCATCAACCAAATCATCACCGAGGCCTTAGCCATTGAGCGTGAATTCATCACGGAATCGCTCCCCGTTGACCTCATCGGTATGAATAGCCGCTTGATGGCCCAGTACCTGGAGTTTGTCGCGGATCGCTTGTTGACTGAACTCAACTGCCCCAAGGTGTACAATTCTGAAAACCCCTTTGATTTCATGGATATGATTTCACTGGAGGGTAAAACCAATTTCTTCGAAAAGCGCGTTTCCGACTACCGCAAGGCAGGTGTAGGCATGGAGCAGGAATCCACCGCGGACACGTTCAAGTTTGACTCCGACTTCTAAGCTGCCCTC